>JASHUE010000617.1:0-23902 GCA_030040195.1 Streptosporangiaceae bacterium
GGCGGCCGGAAATTGCCCATGATGATCGAGCGTGAGGAAAACTGCTCGGTGTCGTGGGCGATAGCCGAGACATCCTCGTACCTCGTCGGCAGCCATGCGCCGCCGAACCGGTTCGTGTGCGCGATCGGGCAACGCTGACGGAGGTCGTCCAGGATCGGGTATGGGTCGGCGGCCCATTCGCCCTCCATGTGGGAGAAGTCGGTCGCCCAGTCCGACACCGGGCCGGTGACGATCTCGCTACGGGTGCCGTGCGACTGGCTCTCCCGCTTCTCCCACCGATCTTCCCCCAGCCGGTTCTGGGCGGTCACGTCACGTCCCCTCGATCAACCTGATCGCGTGCTCGGGGCAGTTGAGCTCCGCCCGGCGAGCGTCCTGCTCGTTCCCGAGCGGCACCACACCGTCTGCGAGCACCTTTCCGTAGCCTTCTTCGTCCTCACCGAAGAGGCCGGGAGCGAGGTCATAGCAGCGCCCGTGCCCCTGGCAGAGATCGGTCTCAATCTGCAGTTTCACCAGGGCATTCCTCTCCGTTGGTCCCGGCTGCGGCTGCGTCGCTGACCTTGCGCTTCGCCTGGCGGACAAGCCCGATCACGGCAGCTCCGTGAAACCGTACCTGTGCCCCGAAGACCGCGAGTTAGACCGTCCATTACTCGTATTTTCTTAAGTCATTAATAGTCCGATCTGTTTACCGCTATCAGTGGCGGGAATGGCCATGAGCCGAAACATTACTCGTGCGAACAGCATTCCGGGGCTGAGAGGAGTTCCCATCCATGGGACTGGCAATCCCTTCCGCCGAGGTCCTCGCCACTGAGGGCTACTCTACTGTTCCCTCGCCGTTCTCGATGGATCACGACACCTTCCGCGACTTGGGTTATCGCTTGGTCGATGCGCTCGCCACGTACCTGGACAAGCTTCCGCAGGAGCCTGTTTACCAGCCTTTGCCGACAGCGGTGCGGCGAGAACTGGAGAAAATGTGTGTTCCGGCCAATGGGGTGCCGGCTGAGGAAGTAATAGATGACTTTATGCGACTGGTGTTGCCTTATGGTCGCGGCCAGAATCATCCGTGCTTCGCCGCATTCGTTGACCCGGCGGCATCCAAATTGAGCATGCTCGCGGCCTTTGCTTCCGCCGTTACCAACACCAGCGGGGCGGGCGGGAACTACGCCGCCATCTACATAGAGCAGGCCGCCGTTCGCTGGCTGATGGAGCTCATCGGCTTCCCGCAGGAGAGCAGCGACGGGGTCCTGCTGGGCGGCGGGTCGGATGCGAACCGGCACTGCCTGGAGGTCGCACGGCACTGGGGCGCTAAGGTCAACGGCTTCGACCTCAGGACCGACGGCCTGCACGGCCAGCCACGGCTCGTCATGTACATGTCCGACGAAGGCCATTCCTGCCTGGAGAAGGCAGCCTTCACCCTAGGGCTCGGCACTCCGCGCAAGGTGAGCACGGACGCGGACTTCCGCATGGACCTCGCCAGCCTGCGGGCCGCTGTCGCTGCCGACCGGCGGGCCGGTCACCGTCCGTTCCTGGTCGCGGCGAACGCGGGCAGCGTCAAGACGGGCGCCATCGACCCGCTGTCTGAACTCGCCGACTACTGCCAGCAGAACGGTCTCTGGCTGCACGTGGACGGCGCCTACGGCGGCTTCGGGGTTCTGGACTCGCGGCTCGCGGGCCTTTACTCAGGGCTCGAGCGCGCTGACTCGGTCGCGCTCGACCCGCACAAGTGGCTCGCGGTCGCGATCGGCACTAGCTGCGCGATGGTCCGCGACGGTGCACTGCTGCAGGACACCTACAAGCTGATCCCGTCCTACCTCCGCCTGCCGGCCGGCCAAGGATTCGTCGGGGAGATCTGGTACTCCCACCGCAGCGCGGAACAGACCAGGGACTCCGGGCGAGCGCTTAAAACGTTCTGGAACATCCAGCAGGCGGGCCGGGCGGGGCTGGAGGCTCACGTCCGCCGACACATCGACCTTGCCCGTTACCTCGAGCACGTCATTGAGGCCAGCCCCGACCTGGAGCTGGTCGCCAGCGGGCCGCTGACCGCGGTGTGCTTCAGGTACGCACCAGCCGGCCTGCGCGACGAGGAGAGCCTGGCCCGCCTGAACCAGGAGATCATGGCGGACGTTCAGGTCGGCGGGCGGGCATTCCTGGCCGGCGCCGACATCCGCGGCCGGTTCGCGCTTCGGTCCTGCGCGCTGCACTACGCGCTCGACGAGAGCCACGTGGACGCGATAGTTGACGCGGTCAGGGAAGCGGGGCAGCGGCGGCTGGCGACCGTGCCGATGCAGGCGAGCGGCGAGTCGGCGGGCGCCGCGCTGGCCAGCGGTGAGTCGGCGAGCAGCCAACTGACCAGCAACAGACTGACCAGCAACAGACTGACCAGCAGCGAACTGGCGAGTGCGGGCCTGACGGTTGCGGCGGCAGACGCAGGGTGCACGTCATGAGCGGCACCCTCACCACCGGTCCCCGCCACCGCAGGACCCCGACGCCGGCCCCGGCGCAGGCGCGGTTCACGCTCGCGGTCGCGGCGGGCAAGGCGGCAGGCGTCGCGTCGAGGGCCCTTGGACGCGGCGGCGGGACGAGCTTCCCTGGAGCCATCGCCCGCCGGATCGACCCGCGCGTGCTGCGGAAGGTCGCGGCGGTCAGCAACGCGCGGACCGTAGTCGTTACCGGGAGCAACGGCAAGACGACGACCTGCCGCATGCTCGCAGCGCTGGCCGAGGCCGGCGGCCTGAAGGTCACCCAGAATCGCACTGGCTCGAACCTCCTGCAGGGAGTGATCTCGGCGGCAGTGCACGGCGCGGACCTGTTCGGGCGGATGGATGCGGAACTGCTGCTGCTGGAGGTGGATGAGGGAACCGTGCGGCGCGTGATTCCGGATATGCAGCCCGATGTGTTCGTGGTGACCAACATCTTCCGTGATCAGCTCGACCGTTTTGGGGAGCTTTACTCGATGGCGCGCATGCTGCAGACGGTCGTGCAGTCGCTGCCCTCCTCGGCCACCGTTGTTCTCAACGCCGATGATCCGCTCGTGGCCAGCCTGCCCGACGGAACCGGCTCTGCGGCCACCGCGACCGGGACGGCCGCGCGCGTGCTGTGTTACGGCATCCAGGACCGCAGCATGGCCGGCAAGGTGCCCGAACATTCGGCCGACACCATCCGGTGCGTGCGCTGCCAGCACGCGCTCACCTACCGGGCAGTGCACCTCTCCCACCTGGGCGACTACAGCTGCCCCGCATGCGGGACCTCCCGCCCCCAGCTGGACGTCGCCGTGTCGTCGATCCGGCCGTCACCCGCCGGCGGATCTGATGTGACCTTCGAGACGCCAGCCGGCCCGATGGCGCTGCGCGTACCGCTGGCTGGGGTGCATAACGTCTACAACGCCGCCGCCGCCCTGGCCTGCGTGACCGCGCTGTCGTTGCCCCAACCGCTCGAGCCCACGCAGGCGCGGCTGGCAATGGCCGGCGTGCGCACCGCGTTTGGCCGACTGGAGGAGATCAGGGCGGGCGACCGGCAGGTGACGCTCGCGTTCGTCAAGAACCCGACCTCCTATAACACCACGCTCCGCGAGGTCCTATGCCGGCCCGGCCGCAAGCACGTGCTGGCCGCGCACAGCAACACGGTGGTCGACGGGGAGGACTTCGCCTGGCTCTGGGACGTCGACATCGAGGCACTTGCCCCGCACCTCGCAAGCCTGATCGTCAGCGGGACCAGGGCCGAGGAGGTGGCCCTGCGATTCAAGTACGCCGGGGCCGACCCAGCGCTCGTCCGGGTGATCCCCGATCGCACAGCGGCGCTGCAGGTAGCGCTAACCCAGCCGCAGCCGGGCGAGACGCTTCACATATTCGCCGGCTACACCCCCATGCGCGAGCTCCGCGGCGTCATGCAGCGACGCGGCTGGGTGTCGCCATCCTGGGAGGAATGACGAGATGACGCAGACTCCGGTGGCGATCCGCATCTGCTACCTCTATCCACGGCTGCTGAGCGTGGCCGGCGACAGGGGGAACCTGTTCGCCCTCGCGCAGCGCTGCGAATGGCGCGGCATCCGCTACAGCGTGACCGAGGCCGACGTGGGCGAGGTCCCCGATCTCGCCCAGGCCGACCTGATCCTGCTGCACGGCGGTCAGGACCGGGAGATGACCGCCGCGGCCAGCGATCTTGCGGCGAAGGCCGGCCCGCTCCGCGAGGCGATCGAGACTGACGCCGTCGTCCTCGCCGTGTGCGCCGGATATCAGCTCCTCGGCCGGTACTACCAGCCACCGGCCGGGCCGGCGATCGAGGGCGTCGGGGTGCTCGACGTGGTGACCGAAGGCGGACCGACCCGCTTCATCGGCCACGTCGCGGCCGATTGCGATCTAGGTTCCGGGCGGGGCGGCGAGCTCACCGGTTTCGAGAACCACAGCGGCCGCAGCTATCTGGGCAAGGGCGTGGAACCCCTCGCGCGGGTGCTCGCCGGGGCGGGCAACAACGGCGAGGACGGCACGGAGGGCGCGCGCTACCGCCAGGTGTATGCCACCTACCTGCACGGACCGGTGCTTCCGAAGAATCCATGGCTGGCCGATCACCTGCTCGCCACGGCGATAGCGCGCCGCCACCCCGACTTCGGCCCGCTGGCCCCGCTGCCAGACGAGGCAGAAGAGCAGGCACACGCCGCCGCGCTCCGGCTCGCGAAGGGCCGGCTCACCCGGCTGCGCGGGGCCGCGGCCGTGAGGTCGCGGATTGGCTTGTCGGCCCTGCTCCCGGCACGGCTCCAGGCGCCGCCGGCGAAGCCAGCGACCAGCGCGAACCAGGATGCCCCGACCCCGGACAAGGACAAGGACAAAGACCCGGCATGGACTTCTCACTGAGCGCCGAGCAGTGCGAGCTGGCGGAAGCGGCAACCGCGTTCGCCCGGCAGGAACTCGGTCATGACCTGGCCAAGCTCGATGACGCGGGCGAGTTCCCGAGGGACGCGTGGCGAGCGTGTGCCAAGTTCGGGATCCAGGGCCTGCCGGTCCCGGCCGCCTTCGGCGGCGCCGGCGCGGACGTCCTGACCACCACGCTCGTCATGGAAGCGCTGGGATACGGCTGCTCCGACAACGGGCTGCTCTTCTCGCTGAACGCCCAGATGTGGAGCGTCGAGCACCCGCTGGTGACCTTCGGCACGCCGGAGCAGCAGCACGCGTACCTGCCGGGGATGGTCGCGGGGGACATCATCGGCGGGCACGCGATGACCGAGCCCGGCTCAGGGTCCGACGCGCTGCACATGCGCACACGTGCCGAGCGGTGCGGCGACGAGTACGTCCTCAACGGCGAAAAGCAGTTCATCACGAACGCGCCGGTTGCCGACGTGCTGCTGGTTTATGCCTCGGTTGCCGGCCGGCCTGGCCTCGCCGGACTGTCCGCGTTCCTGGTCGACGCCGGGACGCCGGGCCTGCGGGTGACCAGCGGCTTCGAAAAGATGGGCCTGCGGACCTCGCCGATGGGCGAGATCGCGCTGACCGACTGCCGCGTCCCGGCGTCGAGCCGGCTCGGGTCCGAGGGTGCCGGGATGGCGATCTTCAACTCGTCGATGGAGTGGGAGCGAAGCTGCCTGTTCGCGAGCGCAGTCGGTGCGATGCGGCGCCAGCTTGACGCCTGCGTCGCCTATGCCCGAGCGCGCGAGCAGTTCGGCCAGCCCATCGGCAAGTTCCAGGGCGTGGCCGGCAAGCTCGCCGACATGTACGTGCGGCTGGAAGCGGCGAGGCTGATGCTCTACCGGGTCGCCTGGCTCAAGCAGGAGGGCAGGTCCGCCCCGGCCGAGGCCGCAGCCGCGAAGCTGTTTACCAGCGAGGCCTGGGTGCAGTCGAGCCGCGATGCGATCCAGGCCCACGGGGCGTGGGGATACCTGAAGGAAGCCGGGATCGAGCGCGACCTGCGGGACGCGATCGCCGGCACCATTTACTCGGGAACATCGGAAATCCAGCGCGTGATCATCGCCCGGATGCTGGGCCTGTAAACCGCACGGGAGCCTGTCAACCGCACGGAAATCGGGGGACGAAAGCAAATGGCGTATCTGCTGCAGCACCTGCTGACCGAGACCGCCGCCCGCACACCGCAGCGGCTCGCCGTGGTGTCGGGCGATTGCCGGCTCACTTATGAGGAGCTGGACCGGCTGAGCACCAAGGTGGCGCGGTCACTGCGGCGCATGGGCGTCGCGCACGGAGACCGCGTGGCGCTCCTCGCGCCCAAGTCGGCGGCTGCGGTGGCCGGCCTGTACGGGGTGCTCAAGGCCGGGGCCTGCTACGTGCCGCTCGACCCGAAGGCGCCCGCCCGGCGGCTCGGCTACGTGATCCGTGACAGCGGCGCCACCGTGATCATCGCGGACGAGGGGCGGCTGGAGCTGGCGGCAACCCTGGCCGCTGACCTGCCCAAGCCGGGAACCGTGCTCGCGATGGGGCTGTCCGGACGGCGGGGCGCCGACATCGCCGCCTGCGTCCAGGCGTACCACGCCGCGATCCGGCCGTGGGCCGAGGTCGCCGCCGAGTCAGCGGAGCCTCTGGACGAGGACGTGGCGATCGAGACCGACCTCGCCTACATCCTCTATACGTCCGGCTCGACCGGCACCCCGAAGGGAGTCATGATCTCCCACCGCAACTCGCTCACGTTCGTGGAGTGGGCGGCCGCGGCCGCCGGGCTCACGGCCGAGGACCGCGTCTGCAGCCCTGCGCCGCTCCACTTCGACCTGTCAGTTTTCGACATCTTCGCCACTTGCCGGGCGGCCGCCTGCATGAGCGTTATCCCGGACGGCACCACCACATTCCCCATATCGATCGCGCAGTGGCTGGAGTCCGAACGCCTCACGGTCTGGTACTCCGTGCCGTCGGTGCTCACGCTACTGGCGTGCTTCGGCAGCCTGGCCCAGTTCGACCTCTCCCGGCTCCGGACGGTGATCTTCGCCGGAGAGGTCTTCCCGCCCAAGTACCTGGCTCGGCTGATGGCCGAACTGCCGCACTGCCGCTACCTCAATTGGTACGGACCGACCGAGACCAACGTGTGCACCGCCTTCGAGGTGACCGTCGGCGACGCTGACGCCGGCCCGGTCCCCATCGGCAGGGCCTGCACGAACACCGAAGTCTTCGCGGTCACCAGCGACGGCCGCAGGGTGTCGTCCCCCAGCGAGGATGGCGAGCTCTACGTGCGCGGCCCGGCGCTAATGCGCGGGTACTGGGGGCAGCCGGCCAAGACACGGGAGGTCCTGGTGCCGCACCCCCTCGGCGGCGAGCACGGAGAGCTCGTCTACCGGACCGGTGACCTGGTAACCCTCGGGCCGGAGGGGAATTACATCTACCTCGGCCGCCGCGACTCCATGGTGAAAATCCGCGGCTACCGGGTGGAACTGGGGGAAGTGGAAGCGGCCCTCTACCGGCACCCGGCCGTCCGGGAGGCGGCCGTGGTGCCCGTGCCGGACGAGTTGCTCGGCAGCCGCCTGCGGGCAGTCGTCGCGATCGACGAGGCGGTCGGCAGCGCTGGCAGCCTGACCCGGGAAGCGCTGCTTGACCACTGCCGGCAGTGGCTGCCGGCCTACATGGTCCCGGATATCGCAGAGTTCCGCGAGGCGCTGCCGAGAACTTCGACCGGCAAGGTCGACCGGACCCGGCTCGCCCGCGAGTAGCGCGAAGGGTCGCAGCGCCGTGACGACGGCAGCCGAGCAACACAGGAGATAGGCAGGAGAAAGGTACGCACATGGAAACGGTCATCAACGACTACATCAGCCAGGAATTCGTCCGGGACTCGGCGCTGCTCCCCCTGACGGACGAGACGTCCCTGCTCGAGAGCGGCATTCTCGACTCGCTGAGCCTCCTCCAGCTGGTGGTCTTCCTGGAGGAGCGCTTCGGGGTCACGGTGGGCGACGCGGATCTGCTTCCCCAGAACTTCGAGACCGTGAAAACTATCTGCGCGTACCTGCGCTCCCGCGAGCCCGAGATGCAGAATGCGCAGGGCTAGCAAGCGCGCCCGGCATCTGCTGTTCAGCGCGGAGGGAGTGGCCTACTGGGCGGCAGCCGCGCCGATGCTGGCGCGGCTGCCGGCCGCCGTCGGTTACCGCGTCGCGTGCTGGCGCGGTGACTGGCTCTGGCGCGGTCAGCCGGGCAAGCGGGCCGAGTTGGCGCGTAACCTGCGATCGCTCCTTTGCGACGAGCTGACCTCGACCACGGAGCACGAGCTCACGCGGGAGTGGTTCAGGAACGCCTCATGCGAGGCGGTCGACATCAAGCGGCTGCATGGCAGCGGTGAAGCGCTGCGCCGCCTGGTCGAGATCCGCGGGCAGGAACACCTCAACGCGGCGCTGGCTCAGGGCAAGGGCGCGATCGTCTGCTCGGCCCACTTCGGGTCCTTCGACAGCGCATTCTCGATACTCGGCGCCTGCGGCTACCCCGTTACCACCATCGGGCGCTGGCAGCACAACTACACCCTGGGACTCTCGGCCGCCGAGCGGCGGTTCTGGGACCGGGTCTACGCCCGGCCGCTGCGCCGCCACCGGAAGCGCCCGAACATCGAGCCGTGGAAGGGCCGGTTCGACGTCGCGGCGCGGGCCGCGAGCACGCTGCGCGCGGGCGAGGTGCTGACGATCGCCATCGACGCGCCGCCGCTCGATTGCGATCTGGACCGTGCCGTCGAGGTTCCATTCCTCGGAGGCCAGGCCAGGTTGCTGCCAGGGGCAGTGGCGATCGCGCAGGCAACCAAGGCCCCGGTGCTGATGTGCTTCGCCTACCGCTGCCCCGACCACCGCCACCAGGTCCTCGAGATCTCCGCACCCATCTCGATGGACGGCGACACAGCCACTGCCTTCGCACGCTGCGCCGCGGCCGTCAGCGCGGCCATCGTCAGGAAGCCGGCGCACTGGCGTTACTGGGCGAGCCCGGTCGATCTAACCACGCTCGGCCTGCTCCCGGCCGCGCCGGAAGAGTCCCGGGTGCGGGAGGCCTTGCCGCTTGTCGACATCGAGCTGCCCCCGTTCACCGAGGCGGGCGAGAGTCCGCTTCCGGCGACGCACGAGACACCGTTACAGCTCCCCGAGAGGGATCGAGGCGGGTACCGGGCCGGCGCACGCCCGGACGGCCGACGCGGCGATGGCCGGTGCCGGCACCGCGATGGCCGCCAGCCGCCCGGTCGAGAGCTCTCGGCGTGGTTCGGCTAGTTTGACGCATTGTCAACCATATGGCACCCTCGGTAGCTGAACTAAATACGGATTCACCTGCTTAGGTACGTTTAGCGTGGTATGGAAGGCGTCCGGGCGGGGCTGCCGGTCCACGTCTCCCCCGAGGGCCCACCATCATGAGGTTGCGTCACACGTCCATCCGCCTGCGGATGATCATGCTCGTCCTGGTACCGCTGCTGGCCCTGATCCTGGTCTACGGATACGCGGTCGCGGGCCAGGTCAGCACGGCGGTAGGCCTTGCCAACGCCGGCAAGATCAGCAGCACGACCATTACGCCGGTCACCGACACGATGATGGCGCTCAGCGCGGAGCGCTCGGCCGCTGCCGACTACCTGACCTCCCGCTCAAGCCGGGCAATGGCTGCCTACCAGCAGGACGAGTCCGCCACCGATGCGCAGTTCCGCGTGGTCAAAACCATCACCAAGTCCGGGCCGGTTACGGCGAACGCGACCCCGCTGGATAAGGCGGACGCCGCCACCTTCGTGCGCGACGACGACGGCGCATTGCAGGCTTTGCGCAGCGAGGTCGCCCGCGGCACGATCGGCCGGACGGCCGCGATCAACGCCTATAGCGCCATCATGAGTGACGGCCTCCGCGTGGCCGAGCAATCGCTCCAGGAAAGCTACGTGAGTCAGTCCCTGGCCATCACGGCGCGGGCGGAGGCGAGCCTCTACGGGGCCGAGATGATCGCGCTTGAGGAGAACGACATCTACTCGGGCGACGTCACGACCGGGCCGATGCCGGCCGCGGACCAGAAGGAGTTCGCGCAGCTGGCTGCCCTTCGGCAGTACCTAGTCGCCGACGCGGTACCGCAGCTCGACGCAGAGGCCAGCGGCCTGCTGCACAACGAGTTCCCGCCCACGCTGTCAGCCGCCCTGACCAGCGACGAGAATGCGATCATCGCCGCCCCGGCCGACTCCGCTAAGCCGGCGGTGCCGTTGACGATCTGGCAGCCGACCGTCGAGTTGTACGCAAGCCATCTCGAGGTCGTGCTGACCAAGAGCCCGGCCTGGATCCAGTCGCAGGTAGCGTCCTCGGCCCGCAGGGCCCTGACGACGCTGATCGTGGCGGCGAGTCTTGGCCTGCTCGCGGTCATCGCCTCGATCGTCTTCTCGCTGCTCATGGGCCGGCGCCTCATGCGCAGGCTGACGAGCCTGCGGGAGGAGGCCCTGGAGCTTGCGCACGACCGCCTGCCGACGGTGATGGCCAGGCTCCGCGACGGCGAGACCGTCGACGTCGACGCGGAGGCCCCGCTCGTCGAGGCCGGCGTCGACGAGATCGATCAGGTGCATCAGGCCTTCAACACCGTGCATCGCGCCGCCATCGCGGCCGCGATTGACGAGACCAACCTGCGCCGCGGCATCAACCAGGTCTTCCGCAACCTGGCCAGGCGCAGCCAGGCCTTGCTGCATCGTCAGCTCGGCCTGCTCGACGGCATGGAGCGAAGGGCCGAGGAGCCTGAGCAGCTCGAGGACCTGTTCCGCATCGACCACCTGACCACCCGCATGCGGCGGCACGCTGAGGGCCTGATCGTGCTCGCCGGAGACGCCCCGGGGCGCAGTTGGCGGCAGCCCGTCATCTTCATCGACGTCGTCCGCGCGGCCGTCGCGGAGGTCGAGGACTACCAGCGGGTCCGGGTTGAGGTCCGCTCCAAGGCGGCCCTGGCCGGCCCGGCCGTCGCCGACGTTGTCCACCTGCTGGCAGAGCTGATCGAGAACGCCGCTGTCTACTCACCACCGAACACGGTGGTCCGCGTGCAGGGTGAACTCGTCGGCCGCGGGTTCTGCGTCGAGGTCGAGGACCGCGGCCTCGGCCTGGCCGATGACCAGTTGTCGGAGATCAACCAGAGGCTCGCCAGCTTTCCCGCCTTCGACCTGTCCGGGAGCGACAGGCTGGGCCTGTTCGTCGCCGGGCGACTGGCCCACCGGCACGGCATCAGCATCTCCCTTCGCCCATCGATCTATGGCGGCACCACTGCCGTAGTGATCATCCCGGCGAGCCTAGTGATCACGGATGAAGTCACGGTCCCCGCCCTCGCGGCGACTCGTCACGCGCTCCGGGACGACGCCCGGGTATCCGCGCCGAGCGGTGCGAACGGGCGCAGCTCGAACGGGCACGGTTCCAACGGTCAGGCATTTGGAGGGAACGAACTCGGCACCAACGAACACGCGCTCGCCGGGAATGGTCGTTCCGACCACTCGAGCAACAGGCACGGCTCCAACGGGCCCGCTAGCGAGCCTGACACCCTGACCGACCTCACCGGGGACCGGGCGTCGGCACACCGCGGGTCATCGCCAGGGGTACCTGACGACTCGGGCTGGTGGGCCAGGCCGACGCTGGCCAGCAACCGGACAGCTGAGTCGATTCAGGCTGGGCAGGCGATCGGTACCGCCACTGAGATCGTGCCCGACCCGAACGCAAACCCGGCCCATGCGCTCGGGGAGAACGGCGGCCTGCCGGTCCGCGCCCCCCAGGCCAGCCTTGCGCCGGAACTCCAGGACCACGGCGGCGCGGGTGGCGAGGCGCTCGATGCCACCGCTGGAACCCCTGCTGACTCGTCCTCGGCCGAGGCGGTCCGGAGCACCATGTCGGCGCTGCAGCGCGGCTGGACCCTCGGCAGGTCGGTCGCTGCCGACCCGCCGGGCGAGGCCGGCGACGACGACTGGGCTACTTCCCAGCACCGCGCTAGCCGTGAGGAGAGCTGACATGCGCCAATCGGGTCAGCTCGACTGGCTTCTCGATGATCTGGTTGCGCGTGTCGCCAAGGTCAACAGAGCAGTGATCTTGTCGCGTGACGGCCTCGCGGTTGGGTCATCCGACCGCATGACCCGCGAGGACTCGGAGTACCTGTGCGCCGCAGCCGCCGCCTTCCAGAGCCTCGCCAAGGGCACGAGCCACCACTTCGGCGGCGGGGCAGTCCGCCAGACCATCATCGAGATGGATTCGGCTTTCCTGTTCGTGATGGCCGCAGGCGAAGGCAGCTGTCTTGCGGTGCTCGCGTCCCAGGGTGCGGACGTGGGCCTGGTCGCCTATGAGATGGCTCTGCTGGTCAGGCGGGTCGGTCAGCACCTCGCCATCGGCCGGCGGGCGCCAGCCGAGGTGCGGTGACAGCGGTGCAGCCACCCCAGAGCGAGTGGCTCGACCAGGATGCCGGTCCGGTCGTCCGGCCGTATGCGCTGACCGGGGGCCTGACGCGGCCGTCCGGACAGCGGTTCGACCTGCTTGACATGGTGGGCGTGGTCAGGCGAGCGGCGCAGGAGATGCCGCACCTCACGCCCGAGCAGGCCGAGGTGCTGGATCGCTGCCAGATACCGGCTCCGCTGGTCGATCTCGCGGCCGACATGAACCTGCCGGTTGGCGTCATCCGGATCCTCGTCTCCGACCTGCGCGAGCGCGGTCTCGTGACGATTCACCGAGCTCGGCAGGCTGGCGTGGACGATCTCAAGATCATGCAGGAGGTGGTCGATGGCCTACGACGTATCTGATCGGACTGCCGCCGATTCTCTGATGACGATCAAGATCTTGGTTGCGGGCGGCTTCGGCGCCGGCAAGACCACGCTCGTTGGCTCGGTCAGCGAGATTGCGCCGCTGCGGACCGAGGAAACGCTGAGCGAGCGCAGCGAAATGGTCGATTCGCTCTACGGGGTGGAACAGAAGTCGACGACCACGGTGGCCATGGACTTCGGACGTATCACAATCCGGAAGGATCTTGTCGTCTACCTATTCGGCACGCCCGGCCAGCAGCGATTCTGGTTCATGTGGGACGACCTGGCCTACGGCGCCCTGGGCGCGGTTGTCATGGCCGACGAGCGGCGGCTGGCCGACTGCTTCCCGTCCGTGGACTACTTCGAGGCCAAGGGGATTCCCTTCGTGGTGGCCGTGAACTGCTTCGATGGTGTCCGGCGACATCCCCTGGAGTCGATCACCCAGGCGCTTAACCTCGCCCCTGACGTGCCGGTCATCGCCTGTGACGCGCGGCGCCGCGATTCGAGCCGCGACGTCCTGGTCGCACTGGCCGAGCACGCCATCGCGCGGTTCCGCGGTCGCCGGGCCGCCTGACCGGCGCACGGCCGGAAATGCGGTAGGCAGCCTGCCGCTCACCTGCTGAGGATCAGCCTTCGTGATCTATCAGGACCCGCTTGCCTACCTGCTCGGCCTCGAAGGCATCGCGCTCCTCGACGGCTGGGCCGGCGATCACGACCGCGCATTCACCGACGCCCGGCTGGCTGAGATCCGGAAGCTGCTGGAGGACGAGAAGCTGCACGGCCGCGGCGTAGTCGCCGAGCGCGTCAGCACCGCCCTCGCCTACCGGCAACAGGCGGCCGGCTATGACGCGGAAGCGGGAACTTCTACCTCCCGGCCTGAGTTTCCGGCGCGTTCGGCCGTGGTCACCGTGACTGCTATCCCTGATCGATCACCTGCGTAACGACGGTCAGGTCCTGCTCACCCAGTCCCTGGTCGACGGCCCGCTGCCACTCGTCAGCCAGGCAGGCAAGAACTTCCGGCCGGCCGTCGCCGGCTGTCTGGAGGGCCAGGCGCACGTCCTTGAGCGCGAGCGACAGCGGAAACTGCGGCGAGAACTCGCCCGCGGCAATGCGCTGCAGCTTCGCCGCCTGCCACGGCGATACCAGGGGGGCGCCGCTCAGCGCTTCCACCACCGTGCCGGTCGAAAGACCCAGCCGAGCGCGCGCGTACTCGGCTGAACGGTCGGGACCAGACCACGCGAAGCGCACGCCAGAGCCCGGCTCGGTGATGAAGTACCGAGGGTGTGCCGGGTCCGGCTCCAGCTTCCGCCGGATTGTCACCATGAACACCCGCACGTAGTTGTTGCTGATCCCCTTGAGTCCCCAGACGTCGGCGATTAGCTGGGAGTGGGTGATCAAGCGGCCCGGATTGCGCGCAAGCAACTGGACGATGTGCCACTCTGTGCGGGTCAGCGGGACGGTGCGGCCATCGCGCAGCACGCGCTGGGCCGCCAGGTCGATGGTGAAGTCGCCGGTCTCGATGACCGGCTCGTCGCTGCCGCGCCGGACATCCCGCAGCACGCCGCGTAGCCGGGCCATCAACTCGTCCATGCCAAATGGCTTGGTGACACAGTCATTGGCCCCGGCCAGATGTATGACGTTGAGCGTGGTGATCACGTCGATGCCGGCCTGGATCAGCACATCGACGTCTTGCCAGCGCTTGTCCCGGTGGCTGCCCGGCATATTGCTGTGAGCCAGCTCGTCGACCAGAACCACGTCCGGTCGCCTGGCTGTCACCGCATCGACGTCCAGCTCGCCGAGTGTCACTCCCCGGTACTCGATGCTTCGTCTCGCAATGGTCTCGAATCGGAGTACCGCCTCGTTCAGTCCGGTCCGGCCATGTGTTTCGAGCAGCCCGACGACCACGTCGTCTCCAAGCGCCGCTCGCCGCCTGCCCTCGGCCAGCATCGCGTAGGTCTTTCCTGCACCAGGTACGGGGCCGAGATAGATGTGCAGCCGTCCGGCGCTCCTGGGCGATTGCCGCAGCGGCTCGTCCTCCGAGCCTTGCTGTCGGGCAGCAGCCACTGTGGTCTCTTGATCGCTGAGTTCCCTGACCACCTCTCGTGAGCAGAGGGAGGCCCATCTATACTCACCACGCCCCGCCTGCCACCTGCCGGGCTTAGCGCTTTCTCTGCGACTGCGTAACCGGGAGTTGTGCCGGAACTCGCCGCTCCAGGCGGCAGCGCGGTGTCGTGACGGCCACTTGCTCGGCCGACGAAGTCAGGTCGAGCCGCCTCTCGTAGGCTAAGGGCGTGCTCGGCCTGCCGAATCAGATCCATGCCTGCCTGTTCGACCTTGACGGCGTCCTCACGAAGACCGCCAAGGTCCACGATGCCGCGTGGAAGCAGATGTTCGACGGCTTCCTGCGCGAACGGTCAGCGGCGACCGGCCAGCCTTTCGTGCCGTTCGACCCGGTCAGGGATTACGACGAATATGTCGACGGCAAGCCCCGCCTCGACGGGACGCGTTCCTTCCTGGCGTCGCGCGGCATCACGCTTCCTGAGGGCGGCCCGGATGATCCGCCGGACGCGCAGACCGTATTCGGCTTGAGCAACCGGAAGAACCAGATCGTGCTGGAGCGCATCCACTCGGACGGAGTGGAACCCTACGAGGGATCCGTCCGCTACGTCCGGGCGGTCAAGGACGCCGGCCTACCACACGCCGTGGTCTCGTCGAGCGCCAACTGTCACGACGTGCTCGAGGCTGCGCACATCGCGGATCTGTTTGACACGGAGATTGACGGAGTGGTTGCGGAGCGCGAGCACTTGCGCGGTAAGCCGGCCCCGGATACCTACCTCGCCGGCGCTCGCGCGCTCGGAGTGGAGCCCGCCGCCGCTGCTGTCTTCGAGGACGCCCTGGCGGGGGTTGCGGCGGGCCGGGCGGGCAACTTTGGCTTCGTGGTCGGCGTTGATCGCGTCGGGCAGGCGGCCGCGCTGCGTGAGCATGGCGCGGATGTCGTCGTGACCGACCTCGCCGACCTGCTGAGCCGGTCATGATCAAACAGGAAGCCTTCGGCGTCGAGCCGTGGGGCCTGGCCGAGACAACGCTGGACCTGAACATCCTGGCCCAGTCCGAGTCGATATTCGCGCTGGCCAACGGGCACATCGGGTGGCGCGGCACCCTGGATGAGGGCGAACCGCACGGCCTCCCTGGTAGCTATCTCAACGGGTTCTACGAGGTCCGGCCGCTCCCCTATTCCGAGGCTCAGTACGGGCTCCCGGAATCCGGCCAGACCATCATCAACGTCACCAACGGGAAGCTGATCCGGCTATTTGTCGATGACGAGCCGTTCGACGTGCGGTACGGGCAGCTGCGCTCACACCAGCGTCGGCTCGACTTCCGGGCTGGCGTACTCACGCGCCAGGCGGAGTGGGTTTCGCGAGCCGGAGCGCAGGCGCGGATCTCGTCCACCCGGCTGGTGTCCTTCACGCAACGTGCGGTGGCCGCGATCTGCTACGAGGTCGAGTCGCTGGACGGACCGCGCAGGATAGCAGTCCAGTCGGAACTGCTCGCGAACGAGCAACTGCCAGCCTCCGACGGCGACCCGCGCGAAGCCGCTGTGCTGAAGGACGTGCTGCAGAGCGAGCACACGGTGGCGCGGGACGCCTCCGTCCTCGCGGTGCACAAGACCGCCCGCAGCGGCCTGCGCGTCGGCGCCATGATGGATCACCTGGTTGATGCGCCGGCGAGCGTGCTCGTGGAATCGCACGCTCACGCAAATGGCGGGATGGTCACCGCGTCTGCCGTGCTCGAGCCCGGCCAGCGGCTCAAAGTGATCAAGTTCGTCACCTATGGCTGGTCGGGTGAGCGAACGGTCGACGCCATCAGCGCGCAGGTAATCGCCGGCCTGACGGGAGCCAAGCAGAGCGGCTGGGACGGCCTGCTGGCCGAGCAACATGCCTACCTGGACGATTTCTGGGATCGCGCGGATGTCGCGATCGACGGTGACGAGGAGGTTCAGCAGGCCGTTCGGTTCGCGCTGTTCCACGTCCTGCAGGCGGGAGCCCGAGCCGAGAACCGCGCGATCCCGGCCAAAGGCCTCACCGGAACCGGCTACGACGGGCACGCGTTCTGGGACACCGAGACGTTCGTGCTGCCGATCCTCACCGTGACCGCGCCTGAAGCGGCGGCGAGCGCGCTGCGCTGGCGGCACAGCACACTGGCGACGGCGATACGGCGAGCGCAGCAACTGGGGTTTGAGGGTGCGGCCTTTCCGTGGCGAACGATCACAGGCGAGGAATGCTCGGGGTACTGGCCGGCCGGCATTGCGGCATTTCATGTCAATGCCGATGTCGCGGACGCCGCGGTCCGGTACGTCGACCTAACCGGTGACGAGGAGTTCGAGCAGCGCGAGGGAATGGACCTGCTCACCCATACGGCCCGGCTGTGGCGGTCACTTGGCCACCATGACGCGCCCGGCCGGTTTCATATCGACGGCGTGACCGGCCCGGACGAGTACAGCGCGATCGCCGACAATAACGTCTACACCAACCTGATGGCGCAGCAGAACTTGGTCGCCGCGGCCGACGCAGCAGAGAAGTACCCCGACCGGGCTCGGGAGCTTGGCATCAGCCCGGAAGAGTCGGCCGCCTGGCGGGACGCCGCGCTCGCCATGGTGGTCCCGTACGACGCGACGCTTGGCGTCCATTCGCAGGCCGAGGCATTCACGCGCCACCAGGTCTGGGACTTCGAGCACATGTCCGCTGACGATTACCCCTTGATGCTCAGCCACCCCTATGTCGACCTGTACCGTAAGCAAGTTGTGAAGCAGGCCGACCTGGTGCTTGCCATGCACCTGCGCGGCGAAGCGTTCACGGCCGAGCAGAAGTCGCGGAACTTTGACTACTACGAGGCGCTCACGGTGCGGGACTCATCGCTCTCGGCCTGCACCCAGTGCGTGATCGCCGCCGAAGTGGGCCAGCTGGAACTCGCCTATGACTATCTGGGCGAGGCCGCGCTCATGGACTTGCTCGACCTGGAGCACAACACGCGGGACGGCGTCCACATCGCCTCTCTGGCTGGCACTTGGGTCGCGCTCGTCAGCGGCTTTGGCGGACTGCGTCACCGGGCGGGCACGGTCAAGTTCATGCCGCGGCTGCCCGAGGGGATAGCCAGGCTCGCATTCAACGTCTATGTCCGGGCGCGACGACTGAACGTCGAGGTGACTCACGAGACCGCTCACTATCTCCTGGCCGACGGCCAGCCACTGGAGATCATGCACTACGACAAGTCGCTGAAGCTTACCGCCGGCCATCCGCAGCACCGATCGATCCCGGCGGTCCCGCCTCGGCCGCGCCCGCGGCAACCGCCAGGAAGGGCGCCTGCACGCCGGCGGAACGGGACGAGCTGAGCTCAGCCGGGCGATCCCTCGCTCAGCCGGGCCAAACCCTACCCGCTACTGCTCCGGCGCAGGCCAGCCCAGTCATCGAGCTTGCTCAACGCCTCGCTGGCGTCCAGGCTGGTCAGCGCGAGCAGGCAACGGTCCGCGCCGGCCTCGGCAAACTCGTCAAGCGACGTCGCATCCGGCAACACGCCGAAAACCGTCACCGGGATCGGTCCGCGGCCGACCGCCGCCGCCCGCTGCCGGAGCGAGGTGACCCGCCGCCTGAACTCGGCCATATCGGCGAGCCGCCCGCTCTGCGGCATCCACTGGTCGCCGAAGTCCAGGACGCGGTCCTCCGATCCCGGCCCGTTGCCGGCCACTAGCACCGGCGGGTGCGGCTGCTGGACCGGCTTCGGCCACGACCACAGCGGACCGAAATCGGCGAACTGCCCGTGATAGGAGGCCTCCTCCTTGGTCCAGATCTCGCGCATCGCACGGACTCGGTCGGCGAGCAGTGCCATCCGGGTCCGCGGATCGGTTCCGTGGTCAGCCATCTCCTCGCGGTTCCAGCCCGCGCCGACACCGAACAGAAACCGCCCGCCAGACAGCCGGTCCAGGCTCGCCACTTCCTTCGCCAAGGTGATCGGGTCTCGCTCGATCACCAGGCACACCCCCGTGCCCAGCTTCAGCGTGCTGGTCACGGCGGCCGCCGCCGACAAGGCCGTGAACGGGTCATAGGTGTCGGCGTAGAACCGGGTCGACACGCCATCCGCACGTCGGCTGCGCACGGGGATATGGGTGTGCTCGGCCCAGAACAGCGACTCAAAACCGCGCTCTTCGCACGCTTGCGCCACGGCCTGCGGCGTCAGCCCGTCGGAGCCGGCCATTACGACGATTCCCAGGTCCACACGGAGAAACTATGCCCAGCCGGATGGTTCAGATAAATGGTTTACCGGCCCGAGGCCGGCCTGGGAGAGACTCGGGACATGCCTACTTCGACAGATCAAGGCGTTACTCCCCCGCGGCTGCGTTGCGGGATCGTCCTGCGCGTTCGCGAGGATGCGTGTCAGATTCTCCGGGCGGGACGGCTTTCATCGGCTCATTATGCGAGCGCCTTCCCTTCGCCCCGGACCGAGCGGGTGTCACCCGGTCACCTGGTGGCAGTGGCGATCGGCGCGGGCAGGGCCGAGACGGTGGTCTGGCGGTGGTACGACGCCGTCGTGCTCGGCGAAGAGACCGGCCTAGTCCGGCTCTGGGAGCCCGCACACGGCGAAGTTGTCGCGCGTCCCCGCCGCGCGGGGCGGCACTGGCAGCCCGGTACCCGCGCCTACTTGTCCGCCGGACTGCCAGGGGCCGACTGGTGGGTGGCCGGGCCCGCCGTCGCGAAGTCGGAGGACGCCGACGTCGAACTCGATGAGGTCGGGCGCTTCTGCGCCGAGCACGGGCTCTAGCCCAGGGTTCCCGACCAGGTATCACAAACCCGGCAGAAACGATAAAGTCGAGCGGAGCGACTTTCGGCTAGCGAGACGGGAGCAGGATGCGGATCGCGGCCCGACTGACATCGCTCGCGGCGGCCGGAGCGGTGCTTGCCGCGAGCCTGGCCGGCTGCTCCAGCAACTGGGTTCATGCGTCTTCACCCCAGCACGTCCATCGGGCGGGCCGCGCTGGCGAGTCGGCCGCGCAGGCCACCCAGCCGGTGTTCCCGGTCGCTCAGGTATCGACCACTCCCACGAAGATCGCCGCCGCGGGCGGCGCGCTGGCCGACGCGAGCAACATGCGGCTGCTGTGGAGCCGACAGATCAACACCGAACGGCCCATCGGCAGCATCACCAAGGTCATGACCGCCCTGATCGTGCTCAGGGAAGGCAACCTCAACCGGGAAATCCGCATCCCCAGGAACGTGCTCGCGTACGTCGCGAAGTACCAGGCAGAGAGCGCAGGCCTGCGCCCTGGCGACGTCCTGTCCGTGCGCGACCTGCTGGAAGCGATGCTGCTCCAGTCCGGCTGCGACGCCGCCTACGTGCTGGCCATGACCTACGGCCCGGGGATGACGGCCTTCCTCGCCAAGATGAACGCGACCGCCCGCCAACTCGGCATGCTCCATACGCACTTCACCAGTCCGGACGGGCTGCCCTACCCCACCGAGTACTCCACCTACTCGACCCCGGCCGACCTGCTCACGCTGGGCATGACGGCGATGAAGTCGACCGTGTTCCGGTCGATCGTGTCCCAGCCCTTCTTCCAGGTCCCGGCGAAGAAGGGCCTGCGCCACGCGTACTGGTGGAGTAACACCAACGGCCTGATCGGCAACTATCCCGGTGCTGACGGGATCAAGACCGGTTACACCAACGCGGCCAAGCACTGCCTGCTGTTCGAGGCGGTCCGCCATGGAGTGACGCTGATCGGCGACGTGCTCGGCAGCCCTGTCACCGGCCCTGACACCGCCGCGCTCGCGGCGACGCGCTTGCTGAACTGGGGATTCGAGCTCCGGCTCGCACCCAGCACGGGCGCCTGACCGGAACGCCCGCGAACCTGGCCGGGTGGCAGCGGAGCTAGCCCGTGCTCGCCGGGTCGCTGCTGCAGGAGCCTGGCACACGGCGCAAGCCGCGCTTTACCTCGCAGCCTGACCACCCATGCCCATTGCTCGGGCAGGCGGCGAAGGACGTCGTGCCTGCGCTATCGCGGCTTGGGCAGTTAAATTACTTACTTTCGATTTACTTAGTCATGGCATAGCTATCCGGATTTGCGCCGGCACAGAGCGTGTCGTCTAGCAGATTGAGGGAAGAAGTAACTTCGCACGCACTTTTCGTTCTCCGTTTGTTTCCACTACAGGCCGAAACTCTCTTAGTCAGCTTGTGCTGCGGTTGAGTACTTATCACATGGTTCGGTAGTCTCAGACGGTAGATTGACCTGGGCGCGAGCCATGTCGCGAAGCACTCCGCAGGTGCGGGTTGCCTGAGATGCCCGTCCGTGCTAGCCGAGTCCTCTGGGTCTTCTACCGAGATCACAATGAGCGGAAATAGCGAAACGAAAGTCCGGCCGGTTGCACAGGCGGAACCGGCTCATACGGATACCAAGCGCATTCGTCATGCGATTGGCCCGTGGGCAACGGGGGTCATCATCGCCGCGGTGATCATAATGATCGCCGCCTCGATGCTTCGCGCTAGCTGGATGCCCCCGTCCATACCCATGCCGCACTTGGGGCCGCCCTGGGAAATAGCGCAAAAGCTGCCGGCCCGGTATCTCGTCCTGGCCGTTTGGCTCTCCGGCGCGCTGGGCGGCGCCGGGGTGATCGCGGCCCTGGTGGCCCTTCGCCGCGGCGAGACGCTGCCCGTCCGGACCCTCGTGGTAACCGGAGTGCTCGCCCTCGTGATACTGACCGTGCTGCCTCCGGTCGGGTCGACCGACGCCCTCGACTACGCCGTGTACGGACAGATATCTGCGCTTGGCCACAGCCCTTACGTGATGGTGCCGTTGCAGTACCGGCTGCTGACCCACGCCGCGGGGGTGCCGGGAGGCTGGGAGCACATACCGAGCGTGTACGGACCGCTGGCTACGTTCGAGCAGTTTGTCGCGGCCAAGCTCAGCGGCACGTCGCTGGCCAGAACGGTGTTCTGGCTCAAGGTGGTGAACGCCTTCGCCTTCGCCGGTGTCGCGTATGCCGCCGACCGGCTGCTGCGAGACGACCCGACGGCGCGGGCCAGGGCACACGTGCTGTGGACCGCCAACCCGCTGCTGCTCTGGAACCTGATCGCGGCCGGGCACATCGACTTGGTCGCCGCCGCCGCCGGCCTGGCCGGGCTGCTGATAGCTGACCGGTGGGTATCCGGCCCTCCGCTCTGGCGTGCGCTGCTGGCCGGCCTGTGCGTGGGCGCCGCCATGGACATCAAGGCAAACTACGCGCTGTTCCTGCTGGCGCTCTGCTGGGCATTCCGTCGCCACATCCGCGAGTTGCTGGTGGCCGTGGGCGGTGCCCTCCTGTTCCTGGTGCCCTCCTACGCTGCGTCCGGCATGGCTGCGATTAAGGCACCTGTGTCGCGGGCCGCGGACGTCACCGGATATGGCTTCTACGGGTTCTACGGGCCATTCCTGCACCACCTCGGGCTCAGCCTCAAGTTTGCCGCGATCGCGGCTGCCTGCCTGCTGATCCCCGTCGCCTGGCTGGCGATCACCCGGCTGCCGGCCGGGCTGACCGCGGGACAGCGGGAGGGTCAGGCCGTCCGTGCCGCGCTGGCGCTCGGCCTGACCTGGCTGCTGCTCTGGCCCGACCAGTTTGCCTGGTACAGCGTAATGATCATCTGCGTGCTGGTCTTCTATCCGGCAACGCGGATCGACTGGCTCGCCATCGCGTGGCTGACGGCGCTGACCATCGCGGACATGCCCGGCCGAGGGTTGCACCCGACGCGCCGGCTCACCAGCCTGCCGCACGAGCTCCAGAAGCAGTTCCTTCAGCACCTGGCGCCGCTGGTCATGCTCGTGACGGCCATAGCGCTCGTCGTCTGGTGCCTCAACGGGCACTGGCGCGGGCCGACGCCGACGAGCGACAGCGTCCCCCTGGCCGCTCCGCCGCAGGCGTCTCCGTAGACGCAGCCCTCCCGCGGCCGGCCCGGCCCGGCTCGTCGGGCTCGGTCGCCCTCTCGCAGCCGACTCGCCCGGCCGTCGCCGTCGCTACGAGGCGCGCCGGTGCAAGACAAGCAGCATCGCGTAGGGGTCCGTGCCTGGCAGTTCGTCTTGGGCTATGTAGTCGGGTCCGGCGGGATACTGACTGATCAGGAACCGTATCTGGGCCTGGAGCTCGGTGAGCTGATCGGGACGCAGGCGCATGGCCATCCGCACGCCTTCCAGCACGGAGTCCGGTCCGGCCTCGTCTACCTCCGCCGCAACTGCCTCGAAGATTGCCCGGAGCGTCCCGTCCTCGTTGGTCATGGGGTGATCGACCTGCCACGACTTGCCGGTGGATCGGTACGGCTTCTCCACGGTCCCGCGGGGGCCGGGCCGCGGCGGGAGCTCGGTAAGGAATCCGGTACGCAGCAGCGTGCGGACGTGATAGAGCATGGTCGCGGGCTTTTGGCCGAGGGCCGCCGCCAGCTCCGAGTTTGTCAGCGCCCGATCCAGGCACTGGCGCAGGATGCGCAGCCGCAGGGGATGCGCCAGGGCCCTGGCCTCCTGGAGCGTCGCCGGGCGCCCAGGTAGAGGCTCGCTGTGGCCGCCCGGTGGTTCGCCTAGCGCTGCGTTTGCCGACATGACGCTGAGAGTACCAGTTGACAAGTCTCTATCGATTGACAACACTCTACTGGTGATCGCGACTGCGCCGCCTCGCCATAAGCCCGGCGCGCATCGCAAGCCCGGCGCGCATCGCAAGCGGAGCGCCAAGCTAGTCGCCCACAAGGGCTTTCGCCGACTGTGGTTCGGACAGTCCGTCAGCGAGTTCGGCAGCCAGATCACCACGCTCGCAATGCCGCTTGCTGCCGTTCTCGTGCTGCACGCCTCGACGTTCCAGGTCGGGCTGCTGACCACCACGGGCTACGCGGCTTTCCTCCTCGTCGGGCTGCCGGCCGGCGCCTGGGTCGACCGAATGCGCCGGAAGTCCGTCATGATTTGGGCGGACATCATCCGCGCGCTGCTGCTCGCCTCCGTGCCCGTCGCCTACGGCCTGGGCGTGCTGACCCTGTGGCAGCTCTACGCCGTGACCTTCGTCCAGGGGATAGCGACGGTCTTCTTCGACGTCGCCTACATGTCCTACGTGCCGGGCCTGGTCGGGCGCGACCACGTGGCCGAGGCGAACGCCAAGCTCCAGGCGACCGTCTCGATGGCCCAGGTCAGCGGGCCTTCCGCCAGCGGATTCCTGATCGGCTTGCTGAGCGCCCCGGTGGCTTTCGT
>JASHUE010000618.1:0-3364 GCA_030040195.1 Streptosporangiaceae bacterium
CAGCACGGGTGCGACACCCACTGGAGCGATCCGCTTGCCGATCTCCAGCTGACGATCGACGCGCAGCGGACCGCGCACGCGGCGCTGCACGATTTGGCGCACGAGGTCTGCGAGGGACGCTGGCTGTTCACCGGGGGCGGCGGGTACCAGCTGGTGGAGGTCGTGCCGAGATCGTGGACGCATCTGCTCGCGATAGCGGCCGGTGAGCCCATAGACCCCTCAGCCCACACGCCGCAACTGTGGCGTGAGTACGTGGGCGAGGTCGCGGTCGGGTCCCCGCCTGAGACGATGACCGAGGGCGGCACCGGCGAGTTCCCCAAGTTTGAGGCCGGCTATGACCCGGCCGAGCCCGTTGATCAGGCCATCTTGGCGACAAGGAACGCGGTGTTTCCCGCGTACGGGATGATGCCGACGTTGTGACCCTTCGGACGCGCAGGCCTTCGGCGCTGTGACGGTCCGGCGGCCGCAGATCCCGCTTGCGCCGGGAAAGCAGGCCCTAGGTCCCCCCGTTCCCAGGCAGAAAGCCGCTGCCGCGACGATCGGCGGTCCCGCAGGCTTGGCTGTACACACGCGGGACGGAGGCAAGGGCAATGGAGCGGATGAGCACTCTGGACGCGGGTTTCTACCTGGTGGATCACCGTAACGTGCCGATGCACCTCGGCTCGGTCGCGATCTTCGACGGGCCCGCGCCGCGGCATTCCGAGCTGGCCGAGCTGTACACGGCCAGACTTGCGCGGCTGCCGCGATACCGGCAGGTGGTGCGGACCGCTCCGCTGCAGCTACTGCGCCCGGCCTGGGCCGATGACCCCGACTTCGACATCTACGAGCACATCCGTCACCTCAGGGTTCCGCGGCCGGGCGACGATGCGCAGCTTCGCGAGCTGGCCGGGCGCATCTTTGCCGAGCCGCTCGACCCGCACAGGCCGCTGTGGGAGGCCTGGTTGCTTGACGGCCTGGCAGGCGGCAGGTGGGCGGTCCTGTCGAAGGTGCACCATTGCGTGGTCGACGGAGTCGGAGGATCCGACCTGATGACGGCACTCTTCGGCCCGGAGTGCGATTCCGCGGACCACCCCGCCGGGGCCGCTGACCAGCCCGCCTCGGCGACCGATCGCGTCGCCGAAGCGATCGCCAGGCCGGTCCGCGAGCTGGCGGCGGTCGCCGGCAGCGTTCTCACGCAGCTGCCGTGCGTCCAGGACCTCGCCGCCTACGGTCAGGGCCTGGCGCGCGGGGCGCGGCGCCTGGCCGCCGGCAGTGTCAGCTCGCTGAACGGCCCGGCCGGCCGAAGCCGCCGGTGGGCATGGACCAGCACCAACCTCGATGAGCTCCGGCAAATCCGGGGCACGCTCGGCGGCACCGTGAACGATGTCCTGCTCGCCGCCGCAGCGGGCAGCCTGCGGAGGGTGATACCCGAACGCGAGCTGGCGGCTCACCAGGTGGTCAGGTCCCTCGTGCCGGTGTCCGTGCGCACGGCCACGGAATCCGGAGCAGTCACGAACCGGCTATCGGCCGTCCTCGTTAATCTGCCAGTTGCCGAGCCGGAGCCGCTGAGGCGGCTGGAGCAGATCCGCGCGCAGACCGAGGATTTGAAGCGCACCCACCAGGCGGCCGGGCCGCAATTGCTGAGCGGGATGCTCGGTGCGACGGCACCGCCGCTGCTGGCGCTCGGGCTGCGGGCCGCGTTCCGGCTGCCGCAGCCGTTCGTGCAGATGGTCACCACAAACGTTCCAGGACCCGGCGTCCCGCTGTCGGCTCTCGGCCGCCCGCTGGCGGCGATATACCCATACGCACCGATCGGCGGTAATGTACGCATCTCCGTGGCCATGTTCTCGTACGCCAGCACGCTGTACTTCGGCGTCACCGCAGACAACGACGCCATCGCCGGACCCGAGGAGCTGACCGGCGGCCTCAACCATGAGATTGCCATCCTCAGCCGACTGGCGGGCCTGGACCGTGACGCCGTCCTCGCCACCACGGCGTCAGCCGCAGGATGACCCCCGCTGCGGCGTCAGCCGCCGGTTGACGCCGCGCGCGCGGCCTCTGCCTTCGTGGCCGGGACCACGATCACCGGGCACACCGCATGCCGCAGGCAGTAGGACGTGACCGAGCCATGCAGGATGGCACGCGCGCTGACCTGACGCTCGCGACCCACTACCAGCACGTCGCCAGGCCGGCGAGCGATGTCGGTCAGGACAACGCCGGGATCGCCGTCCGGGGTCTCGATGGCCACGTCCAGGTCGGCTGCCGCTTGGCCGAGCGCCTGCTCAAGCGCGTTCTTGGCCAGCACCCTGGCCGCAACGCGCTGCTCCCAGTCCGCGAAGTACAGCACGACGTGCGGGTGAGCCAGATGCCGGTGACGGCGGCCGCCGTGCCTGGGCAGGCCCAGCGCCCAGGACCGGACGGCGATCAGCCTGGCCCCATGTCGGCGCGCTAGCGCGACCGCCTCCCGGAGCGCGGCCAGGCCGGGCCCGGAGTCGTCGATGCCGACGATGACCCGGCAGACGGCTAAGCCGCTGTCTGACGGGACGCCACCGGCCTGAGCCAGCGGCGAACCGGAACTCATCGTCGCCGCCTTCCCGCCCGGCCGCCTCGTCAGCGGCTAAGCACGACCTTCAGGGCGCCGGTGTCGGCGGCCCGGGTGAACACGTCGTACGCTTCGGGAAACTCGTCAAGCCCGAACCGGTGCGTCACGAACTTCCGCGTGTCGATCTGGCGGCTCGCCAGCAGCCGCATCAGCAGCGGAGTCGAGTAGGTATCAACAAGTCCTGTCGTCACCGTGAGATCGCGCGTCCACTGATCCTCGAGATGGAATGCGGCAGGCTTGCCGTGGACGCCGACGTTAGCGACCCGGGCGCCGGGCCGCGTGAGCCGGACGGCCAGCTCGAATGTCTCCGGCAGGCCGACGGCCTCGATGACGACATCGGCGCCGCGGCCATCGGTCAGGGACCGAACGACCTCCAGCGGATTGGCGACCGAGTCGTTCACCGTGACGTCCGCGCCGAAGTGCTTGGCCGCCTCCAACCGCCGCTCTGCGGGATCTATCGCGATGATGTGGCTCGGGCTGAACAGCCGGGCGCCCATCACGGCGGCCAGGCCCACCGGCCCCGACCCGATGACCGCGACGACCTCGCCTGGCTGGATGCCCGCCTTGAGCACGCCAACTTCGTATCCGGTCGGAACGACATCAGCGAGCATCAGCGCTTCCTCATCCGCAATGGCGGCCGGTAGCTGGTAGGTCGAGGTGTCGGCGAAGGGAACCCGGACGAACTCGGCCTGGGTCCCGTTATAGGTGTGGCCGAGAACCCAGCCACCACCACCACGGCACTGCCCGAAGTGGCCCTCGCGGCAAGGGGCACACATACCGCAC
>JASHUE010000619.1:0-2941 GCA_030040195.1 Streptosporangiaceae bacterium
ATACCGGGGCGCCAGCGGCTCGCCAGTCAACTCCGGGTAAAGGGCCGAGCCCTCCCCGGCCACGGCGTAGCCAGCCGGGAGCTCCGCGGGCCTGCTAACCTGCGGTCCGCTCAGGCGCTCCCCGTTCCGCGCATACAAGGCCCAGTAGACCTCCCGCCTGCGGGCGTCGGTGGCGACGATGAACTCCCGGTCTGCGCGGACGTCAGCCGCGATGATGTCCAGCGTGCAGATGCCGTCAGCTGGGATCCCCAGCGCACTGGCCAGAACTTTCGCGGTGACGACGCCCGCGCGCAGCCCGGTGTAGGGGCCGGGCCCGATGCCGACGGCCAGGTCGGTGAGGTCGGTGTGGCTGGCGCCGGCGCCGCGCAGCGCCTTGTCGATCGCGCCGGCCAGCAACTCGCCGTGACGGCGGGCATCGACGGCGCAGTCCTGCGCGATGACCCGGGATCCGTCATGCAGGGCCACCGTCACCGCCGGGGTGGCGGTATCGAACGCGAGCAGCAGCACGGTAGCCCAGCCTAATGCGGGGGCCGCGCCCTCTTGACCGTCGGCAACGGGCCGAACCGGTGCCGGCTCAGGCGGTTGGCTGGGTCAGCGCCTTCGCCAGCACGCTCTTGGCGGCGGCCTGAGCTCCCGCCTCCAGCGTGGCCAGCGAGACCGGGCCGTAGCCGCCCGAGTCCTGGCCGGTGAGCTCCGCCGTGATGATCACGTTCCGGTAGAGGGCCATGATGGTAACGACGTCGTCGCGGATGTGGCCCACGTGCTCGAGCGCGACCGCCATGAACGCCTGCTTGCCGAGGCCCGCCAGCGGCGTGATCGTGGCCGGCGGCAGCGGCGACTTCTTCGGCGGATGGGCCAGCGTCTGCTGGGCCTGGCCGAACTGGTCCAAGGCGTTATCCGAGGCGCTCCCGTCGCCCGACGCGGCCGCGAACGGCAGATATGACTGGGCCGAGACCGCCAGCACCAGGAAGTTGGGCTTGCGGTCCACCGTGAACGTGCACTGGCTGTCGGTGCTGGACAGCGAGGTGGCCACCGGCTGCCCGGCCCCGGGGACGAACGCGTTGAGCACCGCCGGGCTGACCGCGGTGCACGTGTCCGGCACCGACTCGAACTCCCCTGGCTGCAGGGAGGTCACGTAGGGCAGCTTCACCGGCGTGTGCCGGGTGACCGACTCGGTAATGACGGCAGCGACGACGCACGCGACGATGGCGACGCCACACCACAGGTAGACGCGGCGCCTGGACCTGCGCAGGCGGGCTGCGGCGGCACGACGGCCGGAACGCCTGGTCGGCCGGGGCGGCTGCCGCCCGCCCGGTGCCTGCGGCTCCTCGTCCGGCCATTCTGGCCGCTCTTCGCCTTCCCAGGCGTTGGCTACCGCGTCCTGCGGCTGGTCGTCGACCGTTGCCCCCGTGCGCAGCCGCGCCGGGCCCGGCCTGGTGGTACGGACCGGGGGACCGGCCCAGGGCGGCAAGTCCGCTTCGGAGTCCGGGCCGAACGCGTTGGAGCGGGTCCAGCTGGGCTGCCGGTTAGCGCGGTCGCCCGGGCCGCGGCGCTCGCCCCCGTCATGGCGCTCCGGACCGGCTGGCCGCTCTTGGCGTTCTGGGCGGGCCCGGCGCTCGGGCCGGTAATCGCGGCGCGCGCCGTCCTCGCGCGGATCCGGGTCATAACCGCGACGGCCGAGGTCGCGCTCGCGGGGTGGGCGACCGGGCGGGGGGCCCTGCTGAGCCAACGCGCGCCTCCGGGTTAGCGCTCTGGAACCGCGGCTAGCCACGGCAAACGACGAGGATCACCCGGCAGTGTAGTAGTGCGAAGTGTGCCGCGGAGGACAATTCGGCCCCCCGCCAGCGCTGGCCTCAGCCGGATAGCGCACGCCGGGCCGCGTCGGCGTCCCGAAGCCAGCGCTGGCCCCAGCCGGTGACGCGGACAGCTCTGGCCTGATCGGCATCGCCAGCGCCGCACGCCAGCGGCGGCGGCGCCTCGATCCAGATCGACAGGAAGCTGTCGGCCAGGCCCTCCACCAGGCCCTCGCCCCACTCCACGACCGTGACCGCCGTGGCCAGGCCGGCATCGAGGTCCAGGTCGTCGACCTCGGCCCGGCTTCCCAGCCGGTAAGCATCGGCGTGCACCAGATCGGGGCCGTCGGCCAGGCTTGGATGCACCCTGGCGATGACGAACGTCGGGGAGGTGATCGGACCGCGTACCCGCAGGCCGGCGCCGATCCCCTGGGCTAGCGTGGTCTTGCCGGCGCCCAGCGGGCCTGACAGCACGACCAGGTCACCCGCTGCCAGCAGGCCGGCCAGTCGCTCGCCGAGGCCGGCCATCCCGGCCGCGGTCGGGACTAGCGCCTCCTGCTCGAACGCGGGCTCGGGGTCGGTCAGGGCGCCCGCGGGGTCGTCCGACCCGCTCACGACCGCCTGCCGCGCGGCTTCGCCCGCTCCAGCGCGGCGGCGGCCACGTCGGAGATCTCCTCGGTCACGATGTCCGGACGCTCCAGGATGATCGCGTGGCCGGCGCCGGGCACGATGATCAGGGTGGCGCCGGGGATGCCCGCAGCCAGTTCTCGCGCCAGGCGCAGCGGGATGAGCCGGTCCTCCTCCCCGGCCAGCACGACGGTCCGTACCTGGCCGAGCACCGACAGCACCGAGCGCTTGTCGTGGTCGCGCAGGGTGGGGAAGAAACCGGCGACCACCTCGATCGGGGTGGCGCGGATGACGCGGTCGAGGAAGTCGACCGCCGTGGGGCTCACGCTCGCGTCACCGAACGCGACCAGCCGGGTGGACAGGAACGACAGGTCGGCCGCCCCCGAGCGGACGCGCTCCACTAGCTCGGCCCGCCGCCCGCTGGCCGATCCCCGCAGCAGCGGCGGCGCCAGTAGGCGCGCGGCTGGCCGGAACGGCGCGGGCAGCCACGCCCCTGGGTCAAGCCCCGCGGCCGCGGTCGA
>JASHUE010000620.1:0-5652 GCA_030040195.1 Streptosporangiaceae bacterium
TCGGCGGCCGCTCGCGATCGCCCGCACGGCAACGCGCTCGGGGGACGACAAAGGAGAACACGTGAACACGACGATGGCGGAAACTGCCGCCGAGCGGGAGGCGCGATTCGAGCGTGACGTGATTCCGTTCCAGCGCCAGCTCTATCCGACAGCGCTGCGCATGACGCGCAACCCAAGCGATGCCGAGGACCTTGTGCAGGAAACCATGGCCAAGGCCTATCGCGCATTTCACCAATTCACCCCCGGCACCAACCTGCGCGCCTGGCTCCACCGGATCATGGCGAATACCGGGACGAGCGGGTTCAGGAAGCGCCAGCGTGAACCGCAGGAGTCCCTGTACGGGAACATGCAGGACGTGCCGCTGCCAGCAAGCCCTGGTGATCAGGTCGCCAGGTCCGCGGAGGCAGAGGCGCTCGAGCAGATGCCGGACTCCGAGGTAATGCGGGCGCTCAAGGAACTGCCCGAGGACTTCCGCACGGTGGTGTACCTAGCCGACGTAGAGGGTTATCCCTATCACGAGATCGCCGAACGGCTCGGCATCCCGCTCGGGACCGTGACGTCGCGCCTGCACCGCGGCCGGATGAAGCTCAGGCGAAAGCTTGCCGGCCAGGACGACGAGCACGCCGACGAGCGGCACGTCAGCGAGCTTCGCCGAAGCGAGGCAGGACTCGCCGCCTAGCCCGGACACGCCGCGGCAACTCGGCGAGCGTGAGGCCGAAGTCGCCGTCTGGGTCGGTCCAGAACCGCATCGTCTGGAATCCGGCCGCGGCGAGTTCGGCCCTGATGCCGTCTTTACGGAACTTGGCGGAAATCTCGGTGCGCATCTCTTCGCCCGCGGCAAACGAGACCGTCAGCGCGAGGTCGGTGATCGTGACGCGCTGCTCGCGGCGCGAGCGCAGCCGCATTTCCATCCACTCGTTCGCAGCGTCCCAGAGAGCCACGTGCTCGAACTCCTCGACGTCGAAGTCGGCGCCGAGTTCGCGGTTGATCACTCGCAAGACGTTCCGGTTGAACTCCCCCGTGACCCCGGCGGAGTCGTCATAGGCGCGCCGCAGCCGGCCAACATCCTTGACCAGGTCGGTGCCGAGCAGGAAGGTGTCTCCTGGCCGCAGCGCGGCTGCGACCTCACGGTACAGGCCAGCCCGCGCGGCGGGCTCGAGGTTGCCGATGGTCGAGCCGAGAAACGCGATCATCCTGCGGCCGATCGCGTCCGGGATGGCCCCCAGATCGCGCTCGAAGTCGCCGGTGAACGGCTCGATCCGCAGCCCCGGATACTGCGCCGTCAGCGTCTGCGTGGCATCCGACAGCACCGCCGGGTCGACGTCGAAAGGCATGAACTCACGCAGCGTCCCGGTGCCGGTGAGCGCGCGCAGCAGGAAGCCGGTTTTGGCCGAGGTGCCGCTGCCCAGCTCGACCAGCGACTCGCATCTCGACAGCTCCCCGATCTCAGCCGCCCGCTGACGCAGGATCTCCGTCTCAGCCCGGGTCGGGTAGTACTCGGGCAGGCGCGTGATCTCATCGAACAGCTCGCTGCCGCGCTCGTCGTAGAAGTACTTGGGTGGCAGCGTCTTCGGGCTCGCGGTCAGGCCTGCGCGGACGTCCGTGCGCAGTTCCTCCAGGTAGCTGTCGGGATGGGCCTGGACGCTGTCTTGTGCTGGCATTCGGCTATGCCTCCAGATCGTTGACGGTCAGCCGACTGGCCGGCCTGGGCCTGACGATGACGGCACGATCAGGCGTCCCAGGCCAATCGCACGCCCGTGAAGATCTGCCGCCGGATCGGGTAGTCCCAGTTGCGGAACGAGGGCCGGATCGTGGACGGGGCGACCGCCCAGGACCCGCCGCGCAGCACCTTGTAGTCACCGCCGAAGAACGGCAGGCTGTAATCGCGGTAGATCATCGGCGTGAATCCTGGCCAGGGCGCGAAGTCCGACGACGTCCACTCCCACACATCGCCGATCATCTGCTCCACGCCGTAGGCCGAGGCGCTGGCCGGGAACGCGCCGACGGGGGCCGGGCGCAGCCCGAGACCGCCGAGGTTGGCCCGCTCCGGGCCCGGCGGCTCCGACCCCCACGGCCAGGTCCGCCTGGCCCGCGCGGCCGGATCCCAGGCGCAGGCCTTCTCCCACTCGATCTCGCTCGGCAGGCGCCCGCCGGACCAGCGAGCAAACGCCTCGGCCTCGAAGTAGCAGACGTGCTGCACGGGCTCGTCGGACGGCACTTCTTCCTCCTGCCCGAATCGGCGCCGGGTGCCATGGCCGGTCCAGAAGAGTGGCCGCTGCAGGCTCGCGTGCGTGCGATGCGCCCAGCCGCGCGACGACCAGAGTTCGGGCCGCTGGTAGCCGCCATCACCGATGAACTCGAGCCACTGCCGGTTGCTGACCGGGACCCGGCCGATCCAGAACGGACCCACGTCGACGGTGTGCGCTGGCCTTTCGTTGTCGAGCGAGAACGGCTCGGTCGCCGCGTCAGCGCCCAGCGTGAACGGCCCGCCGGGCACGAGCACGCGGTCAGGCTCGACGCGACGGCCGGCCGGGAGAGCGCGCCGTTCCAGCAGCACGGGCGGCCCCTGGCGCAGCTGCAGGGTCGCCAGCATCGTCTCGTCATGCTGCTCCTCGTGCTGGACGACCATGCCCGCGGTGAACAGGTCATCCGCTGGAGTGCGCTCAATCAGATCGAGCACGCGCCCGCGAACCTCCTGGTCGTAGGCGCGGGCCTCGACCGGCGGGAGCAGCGGCAGCGACGGCCGCTCTGCGCGAGGGTGCTTGAACGCGTCGTAGAGCGCGTCCACCTCGGCCGACAGCATTCCCGGGCGGCCAGGGTCGCCGCCGCGCAGCAGCCACAGCTCTTCCTGCTGGCCGACGTGGGCGAGATCCCAGACCAGCGGGCTCATCAGCGGGTCGTGCTGCGCCAAAAGGGTCGGGTCGTCCAGATCGGTCAGGCCAAGCGTGCGGCCGCGGGCCAGCTCCAGGTCGCGTACTACCAGGTCATGCATGTGCCATCTCCCTCAGTGCCGCCAGCGGGCCGATCCGTTCGGCGCGCTGCGCCAGCAGGTCGCCGGGACAGCGACCCGATTCGACCAGCTCGGCGAGGTCATCCACCGCCGGGCCGAGTTGCGCGGGAACGCGCCCGGCCGCGATGGCCAGGCACCGGCGAGCCGAGTCGGCGAGCCTCCCATCGCCCAGCCCGTCGCGTGCAGCCTCGAGCCACAGCAGCCCGGTCTCTTCCGTCGCTTCGGTCGCCAGGTCGGCCGCGACCGGGTCGTCCATCAGCGTCGCGGTCACCGCTGCGATCGCGGGCCACCACCGCGGCGCCGTCATGTCGAGGTAGCGCAACTCGAGGTAGCCGCGCAGCCGCACCGGAGGGAACAGCGTCGTCAGGTGCGTCTGCAGGTCCGCAGCCGTGGGCGCCCTGTTGCCGAGCCTGACGGCACCGCTCGCCCACTGCTCGAAGGACACGAACCGGCTGACCGCGCAGACGTCCTCGCCCGCGGCGACGAATGCGACCGGCGCGGCCATGGCGTATTTCGCCCAGGCGGTGGCCGGATCGAGTGTGGCGTCGCCGCCGGGCGTCGGCGCGACACAGCCCGGCACCGGCCCGCACGCCCGCGCATCCAGCCCGCTCCACGCCCGCTGCCTGGCCGACCTCCAGCCCGTGTCGCGCCCGTGCAGCCAGGGCGAGCTGGCGGCAATCGCGACCAGCGTCGGCCCCAGGCGGTATGCCCGCGCAACCCGCTCACCCCACTCGCGCCTGGGTCCGGCCTGGAGGTTGACCTGCAGCGCCGCCGTGGAGTTCATCATCACGCGCCCGGCCACCGCACGGCCGGTTGCGGCGAAATGCTCCTCCATCGCGCGGTAGCGCGGCCGCGGGTTCACCCGGCGTGACGGCCGGGCCGGGTCGGCGCCGGCAAAGGCCAGTCCGAGCCGGCGGTCAGCCAGGGCCAGCCGCACCCCCACGCTCTCATGACGCAAGGCGCTGACCGCGGTCACGACATCCGGCTCCGGCGGACTGGACAGCTCGATCTGACCGCCAGGTTCGACGGTCACCGAGCTTCGGCCCGCCACTGCTCCGATGACCGGGGTGATCGCCTCTACCCGGGCCCAGGCCACGGGATCGGCAACCGAGTCGAGGTCGACGAGGAGGCTCTCGATCTCGAGGCCAACGGTGCCGGGCGCCGAGTCTGCCAGCGCCACGCTGCAGGAATGGGCATAGGCTGCGTCAACTGTCAAAGGTTCGGCCCGATCAACGGCATCCTGCGCGAAAGCGTTGATAACGGCCATAAAGAGCCCCTCCAGGTCCGGGCCGGCGGGCGGGGTGCCCGCCGCGGGTCGGTGCGGGGCGACCGGAAAGCAGCCGTCCATGTTGTAAGCCGCTCCTCGGGAGCGGCCTTGACACTCATACTACGTCGGTCGCGGGAACACGGTTCAGCCTAGGCGGCCCCTCTGACAAAACGACGGTCCTCGGCCTGGCGCTGACGGGCTGACGGCCGGACAGGCCGTGGCGCCCGGTTATGCCCAATTTCGTACCGGCGAAACCGCCAGGATCTTACGAGGCTGTGGCTGCGTACCCCGCTTGCCTCCGGGACGCCTCAAGGCCGCGCCGACAGCGTGAGCCTTCACGCGCCGAGCACGGTGAGATCTAGTTCGCGAAGGCGTTCGGGGTCGGCCAGGATGTCGATCGCAACGACCTTCCCGCCCCGCACGGTGAGCGCGCCGACAGCAATCGGCAGCCCGTTCAGGGTGGTAACCGCGCCAGGAACGCCGTTGATCAGGGCCGGCTGGCTGAGCAGGCCGTGACCGGAGAAGCTGAGCGCCTGGCTGGCGACGTTGGCCGCTCCGCGGACAACGCGCGAGGCTGACGACAGCGCTCCGGCGTCGGCCCGGAGCACGACATCGGGGTCAAGGACGGCGACCAGTGCCTCGAAGTCGCCGGAGCGGGCTGCGGTCATGAACGCATCGACCACCTCGCGCTGCCGCGTCAGGTCGGCATCGGGAACAACCCGCTCGCCCCGAACCCGGCGCCGGGCCCGGCTTGCGAGTTGCCGTGCCGCGTCAGGCGAGCGGTCCACGATCGGTGCTATCTCGTCGAACGGCACCGCGAAGATGTCGTGCAGCACGAATGCCAGTCGCTCGGCCGGGCCCAGGGTATCGAGTACCACCAGCAGCGCGAGGCCGACCGAGTCTGCCAGCAGGGCCTCGTGTTCGGGGTCGGTGCGGTCCGGCCGGTCGATGATCGGCTCGGGCAGGTGCGGCCCGAGCGCGTCCTCGCGCCGCGAGTGCCGTGCCCGGAGCATGTTCAGCGAGATGCGGGCGACGACGGTGGTCAGCCAGGCGGCGAGGTTCTCCACGTCGCTGGTCTCGGCTCCGCTCAGCCGGATCCAGGACTCCTGGACCGCGTCGTCGGCCTCGCTGAGCGAGCCGAGCATCCGGTAGGCCACCGCGCGCAGCCGGGCCCGGTGCTCCTGGAAGCGCCGGGCCAGCCACTCCTGGTCGTCCATCGGTCACGTTCCTCCTCCGCACCGGGTCAGTCTGTTAGACCCGCCCGACCGCGGCGTTGTGACAGCCCGGCCAGCCGCACAGTCCCCGGCCTGGTCGGCGCTCATAACCCGCCAGTCCGGGACAGGCAAGGAGGACCCGATGAAGATCTTTGTCGCCG
>JASHUE010000621.1:0-7129 GCA_030040195.1 Streptosporangiaceae bacterium
ACAGCTGCAGGGCAACGAGCCAGCCAGCCTGGGCGAGCTCCACCGGGCCGACTCCCGCGGCTCGCGCGGCGATCACGGCCAGGACCGCGACGAGCACGTACACGGCGGTAGGCCACAGCAGTCGCATGGCCCGGGCCCGCACCCACTCGGTCCAGGTCTCGCCCCGCGCTCGGTGCGCCGTCCACGACCGGGCGTCAACATAGCCACCGACCAGGAAGAACAATGGCATCACCTGGAACGGCCAGGTGACCCACCGGCCCCAGCTGACATACTCCAGGGCGTCGAGGCCGGACAGCTGACCATGCCGGTAGGTCACGCTGGTTAGCAGCCAGTGGCCATATACCACGGCACCGATCGCGAAGACCCTCAACAGGTCCGCGTAGCGATTACGTTCCATGCGGAAGCTCCTCCGGCGGCCCGCGCACAGCAGTGCAGCAAGCAAAGGCCAACACGCTGCGCCTAACCAGAGTCTCCTGGCGAGCTATCATGCTGCCAGGGACGGAGGTCACGCGAATCGGCGCATCCGGCCCTTTTTTGGCTGCGGCTACTGACCCGCGTCGTACTGATGAAGGCGCAATTCCGCGAAGCTGTCGCCTGGCCGCTGATCTGGCGCGGACACCGTGACCTGCACGTCCGAGACAGCCCTGGTGATCGCGTCGCTGTTGCCGGTGGCCTCCAGCGCCACCTGGTCATCGGCGCGCAGGCTCGCTGCCCACTCCCGCAGCGCCTCGGGCGTCACGCCGATGCGGCCGTCGTCGCGGAGCAGGCCGCGCTCGACCACCGCGAGCTGCGCGAACTCGCGGTGCACATCCATGCCGATATACCTGACCACCAGCCAGCTCCCTTCACCACTGCTGACCAGGCCTTTCATACCGGGTACGAACCTGATCGAGTCGATGAACTCCCGGCTGCGGAAAGTGACCGGCAACCGCGGCCAGCTGCCCTCCGAGCAGGCCGCACTCAAGGTGCTCTACCTGGCCGTGCGGAACCTGGGGGACTACCGGACCCCGAACACCGGGATCCGCAGCAACGGGTGGAAACAGGCGCTGCAGGCATTCACGATCTACTTCGACGGACGAATCCCGACCCCATGACCGCCACGATCATTTACACATGTCATCGCGCTTTCGGACGTGGCGGTTGAGGCTGAGGACGTTGAGCGCGATACTGGCCGGCAGAGAAACCACGACCTGCGTGGTTGCGCTCGGGGGGGTGGTCGCAGTGACAAAGTACCTGGTTCTGTTCAGCGTCACCGGCGAGACGATCAGACGGTTCCTCGCGAAGCCCTCCGACCGGGCGGCGGTGGTGCGAGAACTGGCCGAGTCGGTTGGGGGCAGCCTGGAGTCGTACTACTGGATGTTCGGACAATACGACGGTGCGGGCGTCTTCGTTCTGCCTGACTCACACACCATGGCGGCGGTGAGCCTGGCCGCCACTAGTTCGGGCGCGTTCACGCGTTTCGAGACGCATGAATTGATCGAGGCCAGCGATCTCATCGCGATTGCTGATCGTGCCAAGGGGATCGCCTACCAGCCGCCCGGCGCCTGACAACCTGTCGCGATCGTCCACTCCGATGTGACGGGGAGCGACCGGGCGAACCCCGCCCTTCGTAGGCTCACTCGCGTTTGCGCCGTCGGGCAGAGGGTCAGCGGCCTCTCGGGCCACTTGGCCGGTCCGGATCGCGGCAGTGGCCCGTGAGGCTGGTGGATGGTCGCGGGCCTGCCAGCCGTGCCGTCTCAGCGACAGCCCACCCCCGCGGGTCTGCCGGAAGGCGGATCCCGCGTGCTGATGGCTCGGCTGTCAGCCATAGTGACGCAGCTGGGGCCAGAGCTGGGCCCACGGTCGGCGCGGACCGGTGCACAGGTAGACGTGGCCGTGCCACTCCTGATTGCGGATGCCGTACGGGTTGGAAAGCGTGGCCACTGTCTGCACGCTGGTGAAGAACTGGTGCAGGTAGGCGTTGTAGCCGGTCCCGCTGATCGGCCCCGGCATGACGGCCAGCACGGTCGTGGCGCGGGGGTTGCCTGGTCCCCACCACCAGTAGGTGTTGTGCCCGCTCACGGCCTCAGGCAGGCCGGTCCCTCTGCCCAGCAGGTTGATGGCGCTGGCCTCGCCGTAGTTAGCAGTGAAGATCACCGCACTGGCCCGCTGCCGAGGCGGTAGCGAGGCCCAGACCGCTCTGACAGAGCTGACGAGCTGGGGCCAGCCGATCGACTCGGCGGGATCCTGGTTCAGCCTGTAGGTCCAGCCGATGTCGGCGGCGGGCAGCACCGGCAGCACGATCGGCAGCGCCACCGCGGTGCAAGCCGCGGTCGTCAGCAGCACGTTGCGGAGGCGGCCTGGCCGGGCTGCCAGCCATCGGTCGATGGCCACCGCGCCGGCCGCGAGCAGGTAGACGTAAGCCCCGGCCAGGTAGTAGATCTTCGCGCCGGTGGTGAGCGCGAAGAAGACGAACAGCAGCCCGTACGCAAATGCCAGCGCCCGCCACAGCGGCCGCTCGGACCGCCAGAGCCAGCGCAGCCCGGCCGCCCAGACCCACACGAGCGCGACAGCCGTCATGATCAGCTGGCCGACTATCCAGCTGCTGAGGTTGCCGAGGCCGCCGTTTTCCTGGTTCAGCGCCCGGGTCATGGCGATCGTCGCCCACTGGTGCTGTGCCTGCCACCAGATGTCGGGGATGGTGAAAGCAGCCGCGATCACGGCGCCGGCCAGCAGCCAGCGGTTCCCGACTAGCCGCCAGGCGCCGCTGAGCAGCGCGCCGGCCAGTAGCGCGACGGCGAACAGTCCCACGCTGTGCTTATTAGCCAGCCCTAGTCCGAGAACCAGGCCGGCGGCCACCCACCAGCGGGTGTTGCCGGTTCGCCCGATCCTGGCGACGATGAGCGCCAGGCCCGACCAGGCGAGTGTGTCGAACGCCGTCGGACCGAACAGATGGTCGATGGCGAGCAAGGCTGGCATCGTAGCGGTCGCGATCGCGGCCAGCAGCTGCGCGCGGCGGCCGCCGCCGAACTCGCGGGCAGCCAGCCCGCTGACAACTACCGTGGCCCAGGCTGCGAGCGCGGGCCAGAGCCGCAGGCCAAGCAGGGACACGCCGAACAGCTTCAGCGACACCCACGCCAGCAGCGGCGTCAGCACGGGCTGGTCCACGTAACTGGCCTGCAGGTGCTGAGCGCAGGCCAGGAAGTACAGCTCGTCGCGGTGAAAGCCGTACCGAGTCGACAGCGCCATCAACACGGCGAAGACGATGCCACCCACCCAGATCACGCGCCGGTCGACCGGCTCGAGTTCGGCCGATGGCGCCGTTCCACCCGTGCTTGCGTGCGGCGCGCGCTCGGTGTCAGGACCCGCGGACCGGGCGCGCTGCGGAACAGCCCACCGCATCATCGGTTCGTCCTTCCCCGTACATACCTTAGGACCGGGATGTCACCATGTACGGCAGCCTTGCTGGTCGGCGTCACCGTATTCGAGTCGAGGTTCGAGCTAGACTGTCTTGCCGTTGGGTGCGATGGCGAGATAGCCCGGAATATTCCCGACGTTGATCGACGGCAGGGCCGTGTTGGTCGCCGCGCTGGTAGGCGTCACTGATCCGCACAACCTGTCAACGGCATGGGCCCACCATGGCCACGATGCCTGCGGACATCTTCCAGTGATCCCCTGGCGTTCGAAGTCGCCTTAGCGCCTAGCGTGCCAGACGAGGGCGACTGGTCCACCTCCAAGATCGGCCGCGGCGAGCGAGGCCGATGCGACGGAGATGCTGCGGTTGGGGACGAGCCGCCAATGGTATGCGGCGTGCAATACGTGACCGGCTTGCATGAGCTCGAGGGTGCCCGGCCCGAGGAAGCGTCCGACCCGCATCAGCAGGCGACCACGCGTCGGACGCTCCGAATTGCTCGTGAGCCGTGAGGGTTGTGCCCAGAGAATCGGATCGGACGGAACTATGTCGATGCCGGGGCCTGGCCATGAGCCGTCGGCGAGATAGCGGGCGATCGAGCGGGCGGCCTGCCTGCCACCGAGAGCGGCCACGTCGGCGGTTTCGGCCGCGTGCACGAGGTTGCCGGCGGCGAACACGCCCGGGCTGGACGTACGCAGCCACTGATCCACGGACGGATGCGGTCCGGCCATGGCGACCGGTCGCCGGCGGGCCAGTTCGTAGTCGGGCACCCAGCCCCCCGTGAATACCACGGTGTCGCAGGCGATCGACCAATGCGCGCCGGACCGGCGGTCGGCCAGCTCGACGGCCGACACGCGCTCCGTGCCGTGCACAGCCACCACGTCGGTGCTGGTGTACACGGGAACCCGGTGGCGTGCGGCCGTGAGCGTGCGCAGCACCGCGTACGTCTGTGTGCGCGGTTGGTCGGTCACGACAGCCGCCACCGCGACCCCATGAGCGGTGAGCGTGTGAATGGCGGAGAAGCTCACGTGCTCGGCGCCGACGACGACTGCCCTGGCGCCAACCGGAAGGTGGAACAGGTCCGCGAACTGCTGGAGCGACCCGGTGGTCAGCACGCCACTGGGTCGATCGCCGGGAACGAGACGCGCCGCGCGCGGACGCTCGCGGCAGCCGGTGGCGAGGAGAACTGCCCGGGGAGCCCAGCGCACGATCCCGGAGGGGCTGGTCGTGACGATCCCTCCATCTGGCGACCAGTCGGTCGCGGTGGTGGAGACGTGGAGCTGGACGCTTGCGCGCTCGGCGAGAGTGGCATAGCGCTCTGCGTACTCGGGCCCGGACATAACCCGGTGCAGATCGCGCAGGCCATAGCCGGAGTGACGAGTGTGGCGAGGGATCCCGCCAAGGGAGCGTTCTCGCTCGACCACAGCGACCGTGGCGAGATGGCGACGGAGTTCCACTGCCGCCGCCAGGCCCGCCGGGCCGCCGCCCACGATGAGCACATCAACCGGGCGGTCCGGGCCGACGGCTAGTCCGGGTGCCGGTCGCATGGTCACCAGGTCACCGGACCACGTCCAGCTCGGTCGGCGCGGCACGGGTTCCATCGACGGCCCGGGCCCCACGCTCGTCGAGGAGCGACATGATGGCGGCCGAGCAATAGAAGCCCTGGCACCGTCCGAGCCCAGCGCGCGTGCGTCGACGCAGTCCATCTATGGTCCGAGGGGCAAGCGGCGCCTCAAGCGCCCCGACCAGTTCGCCGCGCGTCACGCGCTCGCAATGGCAGACGATCTCGCCGTACGCGGGATTAGTAGCTATCGCCTGGGTGTCGCGAAAGCGGCGCAACTGGGATTCGCCGACCGGCGGCATGTGCACGCCATGGTGAGAGGCTGCGCGCCGTAGTCGCAGACCCGCGTCCGCAAGCAACTCGACCACGTACGCGGCGATGCCCATGCTGGCGGAGAGCCCGGTCGACCGGATGCCGCCGACGCAGACATAGCGCTGTGCAGTGTCACAGTGGATCTGGTAGTCGGCGTGCTCGGTCGCCGCCCGAAGGCCCGCATACGTGGCGGTGACCTCCTCGTCCAGGAGCGCGGGGAGGATCGAGCGGCCCTTCGCCATGAGGTCGGCGAGCCCGTCGGCCGTCGTCTCCGTGGCACTGCGGTCGTCCACCTCCTCAGCCGTGGGCCCGAGCAGTACGTTCCCGAACACAGTCGGCGCCACAAGCACGCCCTTGCTGACCGCGGTAGGAACCGGCAGGAGGATTGAGGAGACAAGGGGGCGGGCTAGCTTGTCGAACACTATGAGCTGTCCGCGGCGGGGACGGACGGTAAACCTGTCGTGCCCCATCAGGCGGTCGATGAAGTCGGAGTACAGTCCGGCCGCGTTCACGACCCAGCGCGCCTGTACGGGGCCGCGCGGCGTCGAGATCGCGTAGTCGCCGCCACTGTCCTGGATCGACCGGACAGGCGCATCGAGTGCGATACGGACGCCGTTCGTGAGCGCCTCCGTGGCGAAGGCCAGGGGCGTGGTGAAGGGGCACATGATGCCCTCGCCGGCGATGGCGAGGCCGCCGAGCGCCCCCGGGCCGAGGCGCGGCTCCCTGGCATAGAGCTCGTCTACCGCGACCGGGTGCACGTCACCGACGCCATTCTCCGTGGCCTGCGTCGCCAGCGCGTCGAGGCGCGCCAGTTGTTCGGCATTCCACGCCACCAGCAGGGCGCCGGGCGTTTCCAGGGGGATACCGGTGCGGGCCGCGTAGTCGGTGAGGAGCGGGTACGCCCGACGGAGCAGCGCGGCTTCCAGGGAGCCAGGCTTGGCATCGAACCCGGTGTGGCGGATCGCTGTGTTCGCCTTGGTGGTGCCCGTGCCGACGTCGCTGCACGCCTCGAGGACGATAGTGCGCAGCTCGTAGCAGCTGAGCTCCCGCGCGATGGCGACACCGACGACCCCGGCACCAATGACGGCAACGTCGTAGCCGGACCGAGCGGCCGTTGGCCTCATAGCGCGCTCACAGTGCCGTCTCCGTCGCGCCAACCCCGTGGGCGACGGCATCCGCCGCCTGCAGCCAGCGCGCGAGTCGCCGCTCGGCCTCAGCGGCCGTGCACGCCGGTTCGTAGGTTGCCGCCGGACGCCAGGCCGACACCGCCTCGGCGGGCGTGGCGGCGTGGCCTAGGCCGAGGCGTGCCAGCGCAGCCACCCCAAGCGCCGTGGCGTGTGGCGTGGCGTACACGTCCACAGGTACCTGGAGGAGGTCCGCCTGCGCCTGCATGAGCGTCCGGCAGCGAACGAGCCCACCGTCGACCCGCAGCCGCCCGACCGGGCCACCGAGGTCCGCCGCTTCGGCACGGCCGAGCACCGCGATATTTGCGGCGATCCCCTCGAGGACGGCGCGGACAATGGCAGCACGGTCGGTCTCGAGGCTGAGGCCCGACCATGCTGCCCGTGCCGTGGGGGCCCAGTAAGGGGCGGCGAGTCCGCTCAGCGCGGGAACGAACACCTCGGTTCCGCCGGCGACCGCTCCACCGGACCTTGAGCCGCCGCCCTCGACCACCGCGTCGAGCGCCGCGGGGGAATCGATCATCCCGAGGGATACGAGCCAGCTCACGGCGGAACCTGCCGTGTATACCTGACCGTCGAGGCAGTACGTGGTGGCGTCGCCGATGCGCCACGCGACGCATGTTGCCAACCCGGCCCCCGAGCGCGGGGCCGACCCGCCGAGCGTGGTCAGAAGGAACGCGCCGG
>JASHUE010000622.1:0-9177 GCA_030040195.1 Streptosporangiaceae bacterium
GCCGCTGTCGACCCGGAGCCGGTCAGCCGGCCGCGACTCCCGGGCCGCTGAAACCTGTCCGACCAGCTCGTGCCTGATCTCAGGCTGACAAGGGAGCAAGCCGTGTTCCTGAACCTGCGCGATGTCCCGACCAGGGCCGCTACCGGGGCCTACATCCTGCACGCGGGCCTGGAGAAGTGGAAGGAAGGCGAGGAGGAGCGGGCCAAGGCCGTGCACGGCATGGCCTCCGGCGCTTACCCGTTCCTGTCGAAGGTTCCGCCGGCCACGTTCCTCAAGTGCCTTGCCGCCGCGGAGATCGGGACCGGTGCGGTCCTGCTGGCGCCGGTCGTCAGCAACAAGGTCGCCGGAGCGTGCCTCACCGCGTTCGCCGGCGGCCTGCTCGGACTGTACATGCGCACGCCCGCTCTGCATCAGCCAGGCAGTGTCTGGCCGACGCAGGCCGGGACCGCCGTCAGCAAGGACGTGTGGATGCTCGGCATCGGCCTCGGGCTACTGGCCGACGGGCTCACCGCCAGCCGGGACGGCCGGGACAGCTGACGCGGCTTGATCCAGCTGCCGCGGCCGACCACGCCGTCCAGGTCAGGGCGTCTCGCTCCAACGGACCGGAATCCCGTGCGGCGACGCCGTGCCGAGCACGTGGCGCTGCCCGCCCGGCCAGGTCGTCAGCACCACCGGGCAGCCGCCCGAGCGGGACTGCTCCAGATAGAGGTAGGCGAACCTCGCCCGTGCGGTCGCCGCGGCGCCGAGCGCAGCCACGCCCTCGGCTAGCTCGGCCCGCTGCGCCTCGTCCAGATACTGCCGGAAGATCGAGTGCCAGAGCGCCGTCCACGTCCCCGCCACGAGTTCGATGCTCGTGACCGTCCGGGTTGCTGACTCGGTCCTGAGCTCGGCCGGCACGCGCCCGGCCACCTCCAGCGCGCCCCGGAGCCGGGCCAGCCGGTCGGCCTGGTCGGGCCAGATATAAGCGGTCAGCGTCAGCTGGCCATGCGCAGAGGTGGGATCGATGGGCGCAAGGTCGCCGCCGGTCCGCTCAATAACCTCGACGCGGCTGTCCGGAGGCGCGGCGCCCTGCCAGCCGTGACGGAGCACGACCGGCGAGCCGGGGTCACCGTAACTGCTCGCGTCGCCGGGCACGTAGAACAGATCCGCGCGCAGGTTCAGCCCGGCACTCGCGCCCACCTCGACCAGCCGGATCGGCAGGCTCGCCTGCGCGGTTATGTTCAGCAGCCCGCCGATGAGTGCCGCTGCCCGGCCCACCTCGTTCGTCTGCGGCGGCCAGTCGAGCCACGGCCGGATCGCGTCCTGCTGCTCGGCGAGCGTCTTCTTCAGCGCTGCCCAGGCGTGCGGGCTGCCCGGCTCGGTGTCGATGCTGCCGCCAGCTGACGGATACCACGCTGCCAGTTCCGGTGCCCGGCCGGACAGGGCCAGTGCATGGGCACCGCCGAGCATTCGCAGCGCCAGCACGCCGGCCGGCCGGGTCTGCAGATGCCCGCCGAGCACCTGCGCGACCGGGCCGCCGACCAGCAGGTCGTCGGCCGAGAGCGCCAGCAGGTCGCCGTACAGAGGGCTGCCGATCTCACGGCAGGCCGCGCTCTGGAGCCGCAACAACTGGGCAGTGCGCTCGACGGGCGAGCCGTTGAGCTCCGAATGGGCCACGGCCGACACTATCGCAGGCCAAGCTTCGCATCGCGAACACGCATACCCGGGTGCGAACCCGTGTTTGCGGGGTTCGGGAGCCCAGGTCCGGCGGCGCTGCGCGGTTGCCGGCCCCGGGCAGCGCCTTGCCCACAATGGTGCGAGGCCCCTGCATGTATGAGATGCAGAGGCCTCGCGTGGTCACCAGTCCTGCAAGCCACCGATCGCTCGCCAGCTTCCGTTTCCGGTAACCGTACCGCCTCTCCGGATACCGCGGGCCGGTTAGCGTTTCCGCTCTCCAGCTCAGGGACCCTGGATGACTCCGGGGTCAGAATCCTTTGTGGCCGTGACAGAATTTCTACCGCTAAGCGCGTGGCTTGCGCAAGTGGTTTCGGGCGATCATTTCAAGATTCTTTAGCAGTCCGTCCGCAGGCGACAAAACCGTGCAATCTGAAGTCCGTAATCGGCAAATTTATCCCCGACGCCAGAGAAATGGGGCAGCGCAGACGAATGAGGCCCCTGCATGTATGAGATGCAGGGGCCTCACCGCGCCCGGCGAGTCGCTGACCTGCCGATTCCTCGGCTGCCCGCGCATTGCCGGACTGCACCATCCACGCACCGACTCGCGCATAAGCCCGGTTCCCCGTCGCTCCTGCTGCCCCGAGGTTTTACCCTCCGGGTGAGCCTTCCGCGTGAAGTGGTGAGTGAATTTCTACTGCGCTGGGTCCTGAGATCGCAAGGGCTTCCGTTAATCTTTTCAAGATTCTTTAGCCATCCACAGGACGCCGATTGTTATCCCCCCTTGTCTGCCGTTTATCCACTGCTTATCCACAGGGCTGTGCACAATTCGATCAAGGAGCAAGGCGGCGGGGTAGCCGAGGAAGGTCGCGGCTCGCGGCACCGGCCCGGCCTCGTCGCGGCGGCGCGTGCGCCCGCCCGAACAGGGTCGCAGCGTCGCGCTGACGGTCGGGTCAGCCGCAGGCGGGCCCGCCCGGCTGCAGGACAGTCAGCCCGTGATTCCCGACCTTGACCGGCGTCAGGTGCGCTGCGGCCAGAGCTACCTTCCAGGCTGCCGCCTCGGCCGGGATGACGTGGCTGCGAATCAGCCAGATCCGGGCGCAAGACCCTGGCCTGACCTCGCTCAGCGCCTCCCGCAGGCCGACCGTGACTCCGGCGAGGTTGCGGTTGGGCGCCACCACGATCCGCGGCTGGCCAGGGAAGTAGGCCACGTAACCCTGCCTGACCACGTTGGTCAGGCGCCGGGCGGGCTGACCATTGGGCCAGTAGTAGGCGAAACCCCAGTTGCTGTTGAGGTTGACCAGGATCACATCATCGGCGGCAGCATGTTTCGCCACGTAGTCGGCCTGGTCCCGGACGTCTTCGTTCGGGATCGGATGGCCGCGCACGTAGGGCGCGGCCGCGACCGAGAACCCAGCGACTGCCGCGACGGCAATCATCGAGGCCACCACCCAGGCCGCAGCACCCCCGCGCAGCCGGCGCGCCAGCGCGCAGATGCCGCCCACTCCGACCGCCGCCACCGCGACGGTGACTGCGATCAACCAGGTCGAGGTGCGCAGGTCGCCGAAGGGATAGATCTTGACGGCCGACATCACGATCATCTCGGGCAGCAAAACGATGGCAGCCAAAGCCGTGGCTGGCCGCCCAAGGCGGAACATGGTCACCAGGCCGACGATCACCAATGGCAGGGCCAGCCAGGCCGGCCCCAGCCCGAAGTCCGCGCGCAGGTGGCCCAGCATCTTCGTGATGAACGCCCAGCTCGCGTGCACGCCCTGGCCGAGGGGAACGTAATAGCCGTCCCAGTAGGTCGAGGCACCCAGCGCGTCTGCCGCCCGGGCGTCGAACGCCTCGTAGACGCCCAGCATCAGCACGGCCGTTACGCCCCCGGCGACCGCGACCTCGGCCAGACGGCCCCAGGCCCGCCTGACGAGCTGCACCACGAACAGCGCTCCGATCGCGGCCACGCCGGTGAACGCCGCCACGTCGCTGATCAGCATGCCGCCCCAGACCGCCACTGACAGTGCGGCTAGCCCGCGGCGGGACCAGCTCCGTTCCAGGCGCGAGGTCAGTGCCAGGATCAGCAGTGCCATGAACGCATCGGCGGTGTACTGCTTCAGGTCATCGCGCAGCAGCATCGCGGGAACCAGGAGCACGGCCAGGCCGGCCAGGATCCCGGCCACTACCCGGTCGGCAGGCCCTCGCCAGCCAAGCCCGCGAGCAAGCCAGTAGGCAGCGGCTACCGCCAGGCCGGCAAAGGCCAGCGGCACTATCCGGGACGACTCGCTGGCCCCGATCGTGAAGACCCGCACCAGGAAGGACCAGCCGATGGGCGTGCTCGAGGTCGTCTCGGTCAGCTGGCTCAGCGGAAACCTGGTCGTGACCGCGACCCATGCCTCGTCGTTCCAGAATGGCTGGCTGAGCATGTAGCCGACATCGTGAACGACCAGGACACCCAGGCTCAGCACCAGGACCAGCAGATGCTCTGGGGTGAAGCGGCGAAGCCACGCCAGCGGGCGGACGCCGAGACGCGTCGCGGCCTGCGCAGAAGGCTCTGCGGTTGCGGTCCGGAACCGCGCGACTTGCTCAGCCATGATGACCGGGGCGAGGCTGCGCGTCGCCTCGGTTCGACGATGCGCGTACATCGGGCCTGGTGCGGGGGGTCCACATGGCGAATCTCCGTTTTAGCGGGCACAACCGGCAGATCTCGCCGCCGACTTGCGGTCTGCGAGGTGACCGGGCGAGCCCTCGGCAGTTCGCCCAGGATACTCGCCAACCCGCCGGAAATGTCGCTAATAGCGGGGGGATTCCGCCGATGCCGCAGGTCGGCTGCCCTTAACCCCGGCCGCGATTAGCAGCGCGACCGCGTCGGCAGGCAGCAGATGTGCCTGTATCACGCTTTCAGGCATGAGTTGCCGAAGGGTGCCACCTGCGCGAGCTCCTGCTCTACGCGGATATCGGCATTTGGCTGGGCTCGCGGTAGCCGCAGCGCGGGGACGCGATATCGGTCCCGCGCGCACAGCCGCGGATCCGGCCGCTGAGCCGGGACCGGTCGCCGGCGCCAGGGCGGCTGCGGCCTCGTCGCCCGGCCCTGAGGCTGATCCCGGCGGCTGACCCGCCGCCCCGCTGTGAGCTGAACCCGGCCAGCGCCCGGGCTGACTGGCGCTAAGCCGCGAGCTCAGCGAAGCTTGCTGCCCGCCACCAGCCTGGGTTCGTGCTCCGCTACACGCTGCCCCGGTTCCGCCCGTCGCTGGCCGGGCACCGCTGGCTGCCCGGGGGTCGTCAACCCCGACCCGGAATCCGGCGCGGAGGTCGAGGCGGCACTCGACGCGGTCCGCTGAGCCGGGACCTCAGCCGAGGACGCAGAGGCGGCGTAGCCGACCCGGTCGGCCAAGGGCCTCCCGCCGGGGATCGGCATGAGCTGCCGGCCTCCGTCATTCGCCTCGAACGCCCCGCCGGTGACCTCGTACCGCGGCGGCTTGCTGTGATGCTTGTACCGAGGATGCGCATTGGCGTGGAGGACCGCGGCGAGCCAGCAGAAAAGAGCAACGGCCACGACGATCGGGATGACCCACTGGGCGAGAATTGATCCAGACATCGGAGTACCCCCTCCCCTAGGGCTCGTCATACCCTCCTGTCCCGCTTGTCACGGCAGCAAATTTGCGGCGCCGGAACTTCGCTGAGACCTGCGCGCTCATAAATCATGATTGATTCGGATGTATCACTCGGGGGGCCGGATGCCATCGACGGCGCACCCGGCACGTCCTCGCGTGCCAGGCAGGCATATGTCACCATACGAGGGTGATCAGGTGGGGCACCCGATTCCTGTGGCTGCTGGCCCTCATCGTCGTCGTGGTCGTCCTTCACGACTTCCTGGCCGTGGTCCTCCTCGGTATCGTGGCCGTCGGTTACTACGTCTCACTGCACCTGCACCCCGACGAGTTCTGCCGGACGTGCGGAGGCACCGGCCGGCACTCCGGCTGGCTGTTCCTCTGGTCGCGGCGGCAGTGTCCCACCTGCGCGGGCCAGGGCCGCAATCGAAGGCTCGGCAACGTAATCCTGCACCCCAACCGGGACACGTTGCGTGAACGCAGCGCTAATCGGGCGAAGGAGCGACGCAGACTGCCTCGGGCCTGACAGTCAGCGACCCGGCTGAGCCAGCCCGGTCTCGTAGGCGAACACCACGAGCTGAGCGCGGTCTCTGGCGGCCAGTTTCATCATGGCCCGCCCGACGTGAGTCTTGACCGTCGAGCCGCTCACGTACAGCTGCCTGCCGATCTCCTCGTTCGACAGCCCGGCCGCGATCAGCGTGACCACCTCGCGCTCGCGGGCCGTCAGCTCGCCGATGCCGGGCACGCGGCGCGGAGTCCGCGTCCGGGCCGCAAACTCCGAGATCAGCCGTCTCGTGACCGCCGGGGACAGCAGCGCCTCACCAGCCGCCACGACCCGCACTCCGCGGATGAGTTCGGCGGCGTCGGTGTCCTTGACCAGGAACCCGGCGGCCCCGGCCCGCAGCGCGTCGAAGATGTACTCGTCCAGCTCGAACGTGGTCACGATGATCACGTGCACGCCGGCCAGGTCGGCCCGGTCGGCAATCCGCCTCGTCGCCTCGATACCGTCGAGCACCGGCATCCGGATGTCCATCAGCAGCACGTCCGGCTTCTCCTGGGCCGCCAGCTGGACCGCCTCTTCGCCGTTGCTCACCTGACCGATGACCGTCATGTCTTCTTCGGCATCGAGTAGCGCGGCGAAGCCGCTGCGCACCAGCGACTGGTCGTCGGCCAGCCCGACGCGGATCACGCGTCAGCCCGCGCCGCCATATCGGGCTGCCGAGCGGGCAGCCAGGCCGAGACGCGGAACCCGCCCGCCGCACTGGGCCCGGCGTCGAAGGTGCCACCCAGCTCCAGCACCCGCTCGGCCATCCCCCGGATCCCGTTCCCGGCTCCCCGGTTCCATTGGGCTGGAGCCGGCCGGACCAAACCGGCATCCTCCACCTCCACCGACACCCCGGCCGGCTCGTACCGCACCCGCACCGAGGCCGACCGCGCGCCGCTGTGCTTGCGGACGTTGGTCAGCGACTCCTGCACGATGCGGTACGCGGCAATGTCCGCGTCCACTGGCAACGACCCCGGCTCCCCTTCCACCGTCAGGCGCACCTCCAGCTCCGCTGACCGCACCGACGCCAGCAGGTCATCCAGCCCCGCCAGCCCCGCACTCGGCGACCGTGGCGCCCCATCCGGCCCCTCGTCCCGCAGCACGCCCAGCACCGCCCGCAGCTCTGACAGCGCCTGCTTGCTCACCCCGTGAATGGCCATCAGCGCCTCCTTCGCCCGGTCTGGCTGGCGGTCCATCAAGTGCAACGCCGTATTCGCCTGCACGTTGATCACCGAGATATTGTGCGCCAGCACGTCATGCAGGTCCCTGGCGATCCGCATCCGGTCCTCGCTCGCCCGGCGCCTGAACTCCTCCTCCTGGCTGCGCTTGAGGGCAGCGGTCCGCTGGCCCCGAATTCTGATCAGCTCGGTGATGGCGACCAGGACAATCAGCCAAGCGGCGAGGCCGGCCGCCGCGGCTGCGCTCGCATGACCGTGAGTGCCGATCAGCCACGGCGGCCAGGTACTCCACAGGTAACCGATGACCACCGACACCACCGCGGCCGCGCGCTTGCGGGCGATCGCGGCGTTGAGGAACGCGACGATCAGCGCGAGCCAGATCAGCCCGCCACCGAGCTGGCCCGCCGTCAACGTGGCGGCCAGGCTGACGGCCAGGACGCCGACCGGGTAGCGCCGCCTGGCGACCAGGGCCAGGCCGGCGATCGCCAGCAGTACGTAGACATACCAGCCATCCATCCCAGCGCGGTGATGCCCGGACGAGCCCCAGGACTTGCTCGCGTATGTGGCGCCCAGTTGCAGGGCGGTCACCGCCAGCGCGATCCCAGCGTCGACCGCCCACTGGCCGGTGCGGCCTGGTGGTTGCTTACCGGGTGCAGCGCGCTCGGTCATGGCTAGTTCCGACCGTATGTCAGCTGCCGCGGGAGCCGCGTCGGCCTGCGGTCGAGTTTCAGTCGGATGGCCTACGCCTGTGGTCTACGCCGGCGACGGCCGCCTGGCTATGCGGCCTACTCAGGCCGGTCTCGGTGGCCGACGACGTCGCGGGCGTCCCCGAGCAGCATTGCTTGCTGTAACCAGCAGCGCCAGGGAAGAAGGGACGTTTGATAGCCATGGCGATCATCGAGGCCGCGGGCCTCACCAAGCGGTACGGCCACGTGCTGGCCGTCGATCGGCTCAGTTTCACTGTGGAACGCGGGCAGGTGGTCGGCTTCCTCGGCCCGAACGGCGCGGGGAAGACCACGACCCTGCGCATGCTGCTCGGGCTCGTCCGGCCAGATGCAGGCACTGCGGCCATCGGCGGGCGTGCCTACAGCGAGCTCTCCGACCCGTTGAGCCAGGTGGGAGCCGTGCTCGAGGCGTCAAGCTTCCACCCGGGCCGCAGTGCCCGCAACCACCTGCGCATCCAGGCCCTTGTGGCCGGTGTCGGCGCCGCTCGCATCGGCGTCGTACTCGATCGCGTTGGCCTCAGCGAGGCCGCGGACCGCCGCGTCCGCGGCTTCTCGCTCGGCATGCGCCAGCGACTCGGGCTGGCCACCGCGCTGCTCGCCGGTCCGGAGGTGCTCATCCTCGATGAGCCGGCTAACGGGCTTGACCCCGAAGGCGTCCGGTGGCTGCGTGACCTAGTGCGTCACCTGGCCGCCGAGGGCACCGCAGTGCTGGTGTCCAGCCACATCCTGGCCGAAGTCGCGCAGACCGTGGATTCGGTCATCATTATCAATCACGGCCGGGTGATCACCCAGGCGCCCATCGCCGAACTCACCGCAACGGCCCGCCTTGAGGACGTATTCCTCGGGCTTACTACCGGGAGTTCCCATGGGATCTAACACCAGGCTGATCAGAGTTGAGCTGCTCAAGCTCCGTACGACGAGGCTGGCCTTCGGGCTGCTGGCCACCGCCGTCGGCCTGAGCGCGCTGTTCAGCATCCTCGAGGCCAGCCGGGCTGGCACCAATTCGGTCGCGCCGCTGTCGACCGCAGCCGGGCTGAACTCTGTCATCACCGGCGGCGTGCTGGCCCTGTTGTTTGCCGCGGTGCTGGGCGTGACCGTATCCAGCGGCGAGTTCCGGCACGAGACGGCGACCACCACCTACCTGGCCACGCCCAAGCGCAGCCGGGTGCTGGTGGCCAAGAGCGCCGCGGCCGCCTGCGGCGGGGCGGTCTTCGGCTTGGCCGGCTGGCTCGTCGCCACGGGGGTCGGCCTCGGCTTCGTTGCGGCCGACGGCTACACGGCACACATCAGCGACGCGACGCTGGCCAGGTACGCCGCCGGGCACGTCCTGGGCGGGGCGCTGCTGGCAGCGATCGGCGTCGGCATCGGCTCGCTGATCAGGTCCCAGCTGGTCGGCGTCATCGGCGTGCTCGTCTGGGCAGTGGTGATCGAGTCCATCATCGGAGGCCTGTTCAACTCGGTCCAGCCGT
>JASHUE010000623.1:0-3076 GCA_030040195.1 Streptosporangiaceae bacterium
GGTCGTCGCGGGGCCGCAGCACTACCGAGCCGGGGGCGGACCCGGCGTGCGCGACGGGCGGCATCTGCTTTGTGAAGCTCGCCGCTGACGTGGTCACGTACGCGACGACCAAGAACAGCAACGCGCCCGACAACCTGACCCTGGCCCAGCTGGCCGATATCTTCGGCTGCACCGTCGCGGCCGCGCACGGCGACCCGGCAGGCACCTGGGGGGCGCTGCTCGGCTCGAAGGCCAAGAAGGGCTCGGCTAAGCAGAAGATCGATCCGGTCGTCCCGCAGAGCGGGTCGGGCACGCTGAAGTTCTGGATGGAGACCGCGCTGGGCCTGAAGACCGACACCGAGCCGCTGTGCGGCAAACTGGCCAATTCCCACAAGGGCAGCCAGCCGGAGGAGAACGAGGGCATCGCCGCGACCTTCCTGAAGAACGGCAAGCCGGACCCGAACGTGATCTTCCCGTTCTCGGTCGCCTCGTACATAGCGCAGGAGGCGCACTCCCCGGCCCTGCACCACAAGCCGGGCAAGGGCCAGAACCGGTTCGGGTTCGACGAGACCGGAGTGCTGTTCCTCAACGGCATCGCCGGCACCGCGCCGACGGTCAAGTCCCACGGCCTGCCGGTCATCAACCCGGCCTGGAACGCCACCCCGTTCCACCGGTACGTCTACGACGTGGTCCCGTTCTCCGACGCCACGGGCAGCGTCAACAACATCCCGCCGGACCTGGTCAAGTTCTTCGGCCCGGGCGGTTACTGGTGCACTCACAACAGTGTCCTGCAGGACTACGGCTTCGAGCCGATCAATGGCCTCCACCTCTGCGGGACCAGCAGCTAGGACAGCACCTGGCCTGAGCGTTCAGGCAGGCCACTGGCGGGGCGCGGCGACCGGGACAACCCGGCCACCGCGCCCCGCCGCATCTGCGGCTAGCGGCCGGCCGCGCTGCGTATTCCCGACTGAGCGCCCTTGTACGCTGAGACGCCAGATAAGCGATCGAGGGAGTTGCAAGATCAGCCGGTCACGACTGGTCGTGCTGGTGTCCGGCACGGGCAGCATCCTGCAGGCCCTGCTCGACGCCTGCGCCGAGCCAGGCTTCGGCGCGCGGGTTGTGGCCGTCGGCGCTGACCGGGACGGGACAGGGGGCGCAGCGCGAGCCGCGGCGGCCGGCATCCCCACGTTCGTGCGGCGGCTGCAGGACTTCCCTGACCGCGTCAGCTGGGATCGCGCGCTCACGCAGGACTGCGTCGAGCACAAGCCGGACCTGATCGTCGCGGCCGGCTTTCTCAAGCTCGTGGGGGCCGACTTCCTGAGCGAGTTCGGCGGCCGGCTCATCAACACGCACCCGGCCCTCCTGCCCTCGTTCCCAGGGCTGCACAGCGTGCGCGACGCGCTGGCATACGGGGTGAAGGTCACCGGCTGCAGCGTGATCCTGGCCGACGCCGGGGTCGACAGCGGACCGATCCTGGCCCAGCACGCGGTGCCGGTGCTCGACGGCGACGACGAGGACTCGCTGCACGAGCGCATCAAGGTAGCCGAGCGCTCCGTGGTCGTCGACACGGTCGGCAGGATGGTGCGAAACGGGTGGTCCGTGCAGGGCCGGACAGTGAGGATCGGCAGTTGACCAACGTGGCGATCAGGCGCGCGCTCATCAGCGTCTACGACAAGACGGGCCTGGCCGGCCTGGCCGCGGGTCTGCACGAGGCCGGGGTCCAGATCGTGTCCACCGGCTCGACGGCGGCGGCGATCGCGGCCGCGGGCGTGCCGGTCACGCGGGTCGAGGAGCTGACCGGATTTCCGGAATGCCTGGACGGCCGGGTTAAGACGCTGCACCCTGCGGTCCACGCCGGGCTGCTCGCCGATCTGGCGAAGGACAGTCACCGCGAGCAGCTCGCGGACCTGGCCATCGAGCCGTTCGAGCTGCTGGTCTCCAGCCTGTACCCGTTCGAGCAGACCGTCGCCAGCGGAGCCACGCCCCAGGAGTGCGTCGAGCAGATCGACATCGGCGGCCCGGCGATGATCCGCGCGGCGGCGAAGAACCACGCGAGCGTGGCCGTGATCACCAGTCCGGACTCCTACCCAGACGTGATCGCCGCGGCCCGCGGCGGCGGGTTCACGCTCGCCCAGCGACGCCGGCTGGCCGCCCAGGCGTACGCCAGGACCGCCGCCTACGATGTGGCCGTATCGTCCTGGTTTGCCTCGGTCTACGCACCCGACGATATCGCGGCGGAGTCCGGCTGGCCCGACGTGGCCAGTGGCTTCTGGAGGCGCGCGGACGTGCTGCGCTACGGCGAGAACCCGCACCAGGGGGCGGCGCTGTACGTGCGATCGGGCGGGCCCAGCGGCTCGGGGATCGCCACCGCGGAGCAGTTGCACGGCAAGGCGATGTCCTACAACAACTACGTGGACGCGGACTCGGCCAGGCGGGCCGCGTTCGGCTTCGACCAGCCGTGCGTGGCCATCATGAAGCACGCCAATCCGTGCGGCATCGCGCTCGGCGCGGACCTGGCCGAAGCCCACAGGAAGGCCAACGACTGCGACCCGGTGTCCGCGTTCGGCGGCGTGATCGCTGCGAACGGCGTCGTCACCGCGGCCATGGCCGAGCAGGTTGCGGCCGTCTTCACCGAGGTGATCATCGCCCCCGACTTCGAGCCCGCAGCCCTGGACATCCTGGCAACCAAGAAGAACCAGCGCCTGCTGCGATGCCCGCCACCCGCCGGCGGTCCCGCGGTCGAATGGCGCATGGTCAGCGGCGGTCTGCTCATGCAGACCGCCGACTCCGGTGTCGAGCCAGGCGACTTCGCCGTTTCCTGGGAGCTCAAGACCGGCACGCCGGTCAATGCCGAGGTCCTCGCGGACCTTGAGTTTGCATGGCGCGCTTGCCGCAGCGTGAAGTCCAACGCGATCTTGCTGGCCACCGGCCAGGCCAGCGTCGGCATCGGCATGGGCCAGGTGAACCGGGTCGACTCGTGCCGGCTCGCGGTAGCCAGAGCAGGCGAGCGCGCGATCGGCTCGGTGGCCGCGAGCGATGCGTTCTTCCCGTTCGCCGATGGCTTGCAGATCCTGGCCGACGCCGGCGTGCGAGCCAT
>JASHUE010000624.1:0-7262 GCA_030040195.1 Streptosporangiaceae bacterium
TGTGCTCCCTGACAGCCGTGCAACCCTGAGCAACCCGCGCCGGCTCAGCCCGGTCGCGGTGCCGGGAGCGCCGCCGGCCATCGTCACACCGAACATGCCGCTGACCGGGTACTGGCGACAGCTGCCGCCGCCGGGCAACGAATCGCCGATCCGAGGAAGGAGGTGAAGTCTGGCCGGACTAACGGGATATAATTACCCAATATCTAATTCTCGTGACAATACTGGCACCATTTAAGCGCATATCGCATGTACTCAGCATTTCGTCAAGGGGCATGCAGGGTGATGGGCCCGCGGCTATCGCAACTCATCTTTTCCCGCGGTCCGCGAGGCCGGTACGAGGCGAAGTTGCAGGTGAGCAAAGGGAAAATGCCCGACCACGGTCGCGGCGTAACCGAGGTTCTCCGCTAAGTCGGCCGGACCGTGACACCCTCACGGGCCCGATGGTGTTTGATAGACGTGGTTGCATTCGTATTTTGCGTACGCGGCGCGTGCCACCGGGTCCGGCCAATGTATCGGCCGGATGACGAGCACGATGTCGTGGCGACCCAGGATCCTCGTCCGTGGATCCCGGAGATCACCCAGTAGGAGAAGGCACATGCCTCAGGGCACCGTGAAGTGGTTCAACGCAGACAAGGGCTATGGATTCATCGCCCCGGATGACGGCAGCGCCGACGTCTTCGTACACCACTCCGCGATTCAGGTTGACGGCTTCCGCAGCCTGCAGGAAAACCAGCGGGTCGAGTTCACCGCCGGCCAGGGCGCCAAGGGCCCGCAGGCTGAGCAGGTCCGTCCGCTCTAACAAGGCCCGGTCGAGTCGGCCGGTCACAGCACGCATAGCTTCGAGCTAGCGCAGAACCGAAGAGGCGGCTCCCCCCGCGGGGGCCGCCTCTTCCGTTGTCCGGAAATCCGGCGACTCCGTTCTCAGCGTGACAGTTGGATGACCACGCCCGCGACTACCGAGGTGCGATTCCTGTGCTGAATATCTAATCCCTATTCAGCGACCAGAGCGCCATATAGTTATACATATCATATTCTGCATGCCGTCAAGTAAGATTTCTCACAACTTTTAGTCCACCTGCATTACTAGCATGAAGATAGCCTTTCGGAAAAGTCCCTGTGTTCTATATTCTCCATATTAGAGCCGCCTATTACGGCAAAGACAACAGATTGCTGGTAAAGTCACCCTGCGCGCGAGACCGTGACTCACGGTTACCTGACACGCGGAGTAACAACAACGGCCGGCCGCGTGGCGTCCGGACCGCCGCGGCCCAGCTGATCGCAGTTCCCCAGACGCGGAGCTCATCTGGGCGGCGGCGGTGAGTCGTGGCGCCAATGCTTAGCCGGACAACTCCACCGCCAGCTTCGGTCACCGGGTATCGTCGCGCCCGTCGGGCGGCATCCGGCTGCTCCCGACAGTTCAGGCGAGAGGCACCCATGACCCGACCACTGCTGAACAGCGCCCTTGCCGACATGGGCACGACCATCTTCGCCGAGATGTCGGTGCTCGCGGTCGAGACCGGCTCGATCAACCTGGGGCAGGGCTTCCCCGACACTGACGGTCCGGCCGAAATCGCGACCGCCGCAGCCGAGGCCGTCCTCGCCGGTCGGGGCAACCAGTACCCGCCCAGCTCGGGCGTTCCCGAGCTGCGGCAGGCCATTGCCGCTCACCAGAAACGGTTTTACGCACTGGACGTCGACCCGGACACCGAGGTCCTCGTCACCGCCGGCGCTACCGAGGCGATCGCCGCCGCCATGCTGGCGTTGCTTGAGCCGGGCGACGAGGTCATCGCCCTTGAGCCTTACTACGACTCGTACGCGGCCTGTATCGCTATGGCCGGGGCGCGGCGCGTTCCGATCACGCTGCGTGCGCCGGACTTCCGGCCTGATCTGGACGCGATGCGCGATGCCGTAACCAGCCGGACCCGGCTCATCCTGCTGAACTCGCCGCACAACCCGACCGGGATGGTGGCGACCAGGGAAGAGCTCACCCAGATCGCGGACTTGGCAGTCGAGCGCGATCTGCTCGTGGTCACCGATGAGGTGTATGAGCACATAGTCTTCGACGGCGAGCACGTCCCGATCGCGTGCCTGCCCGGCATGCGGGACCGGACGGTCAGCATCAGCTCGGCCGGCAAGACCTTCTCGTTTACCGGCTGGAAGGTGGGATGGGCAACGGGATCTGCCGCGCTCGTCACGGCGGTGCGGACCGCCAAGCAGTTCCTGACGTATGTCAGCAGCGGCCCGTTCCAGTACGCCATCGCATACGGCCTCGCACTGCCTGACGCGTTCTACGCCGGCCTCGCGGCGGACCTGCGGCGCCGCCGCGATCTGCTGGCCTCCGGGCTTGCCGAGGCGGGGTTCGAGGTCTTCACCCCGCAGGGGACGTACTTCATCACCACCGACATCGCCGGGCTCAGCGCAGCGGGCGGCTTGGACTTTTGCCGTGAGCTGCCGCATCGGTGCGGTGTTGTGGCCGTTCCGAACGCGGTCTTCTATGACGACAAGCTGGCCGGGCGCAGCCAGGTGCGATTTGCCTTCTGCAAGCGCGATCAGGTTCTGGCCGATGCAGCCGCCCGGCTCCGGACGCTGCGATCTGGCTGACTGACCAGGCCCGGGCGCGACCAGGGGACCAGGTAGGCCGGTCCGCGCTGGTCATTAGGATGGTCCGTGCTTCAGCAGTCTCCACACGGGAGGGACGCAGTGACCCCCGCTCAGAATGGCAGCCAGGCGGCTCGCCCGCAGGCCGAGGTCTACCGGGCACCCCGGCAAGACAAGCCGTGGGGCCACGAGATCATCTTCGCCGCCAGGGACGGGAGCTACGCCGGCAAGATCATCCATGTCACAGCCGGCCACTCCCTAAGCCTGCAGTACCACGTCACCAAGGATGAGACCATCAGCTTGTTGTCCGGCGCAGCAGTCATCGAATTCGGCCCGGCCGCTGACCAGCTGACCAGCCAGCACTTCGGACCTGGCGACACAATCCACCTGCCGCCCGGCGCCCTGCACCGGATCACCGCGATCACCGACCTCACCTTCGCCGAGGCCTCGACCGCCGACCCAGGCTGGCGGGAGGACGTCGTCAGGCTTGAGGACAAGTACGGCCGGACGGGGACTACCGCGCCCTGACAAGCCACCGCTAGCACCAGAGGCAACATCAGCACCACCGGCATCACTGCTCAGGGGCGTCGGGACGCCCGTAGGCTCATCGGCGTGAACTGGTCACGCCCTGGCGTCCAGGATGCGGAAGATCTGCACCCACTGGTCCGGGCTGACGAACGCGACGACCGCCTTCCGTTCCACCCCAGCGGCCGCGCACGCCTCGGCAACCTTGTCCACGGGATATGTACGGCGCAGCGAGGCCTGCACGGAGCCGCCGACGCCGCTGAACCCGGCCTGCACCATCCGCCGGTACGCCGCCATCAGCGGCGGGCTAACGAGCGGCTCGGTTCTGCGCTCCAGGTGCAGGATGCCCGCATCGACCCGTGGCACCGGCCGGAATTGGGTCCGCGCTATCCGGCCTCGTAGCTCCCAGCTCACCTGTGGCCAGGTGCTGACGGTGAGCTGGCTCCAGCGCCCGTAGCCGCCGGTGCGCTTGCGGGCGTACTCCAGTTGCGTGATCAGCGTGGCCGACGTCATCCGGGCGGACCGCAGGCACCAGTCGATGATCGGTGAGGTCAGCGAGAACGGCGCGTTCCCGACGACCTGGAACGCGCGGGAAGGCGGACGCGCCGACAGGAAGTCGCCAAGAACCACCTTGACGTTGTCGTGCCCCTGGACCCGCGCGCGCAGCCGGTCCGCCAGGTTCTCGTCGATCTCGTAGGCGATCACCTCGCGGAACATCCCGGCCAGCCGCGTGGTGAGGATTCCCTCGCCCGCCCCAACTTCGACGCAGGTCCCTTCCGAGTTAAGCGTGACCGCGCGCAGGAACTGGCGAGCGGCCTCGGGACTGCGCAGGTAGTTCTGGGATAGTTCGCGGCGGCGTCGGCTGACGTCACTGCGAGCCGGCATCATGCGGGCGCCCGTTGAGCTAGCCCCTGACCGGGTCCCGCGCACCATCTCTGCAGCGTAACCAGCGGACTGACCCGTCCCGCCAGACGGGCTGGCTCAGTCTCCGTCGTAGCGGCGCAGCCGCTTGGTCTCGGCCCTGCGCTGCTTATCCGCGAGCCGGCGCTCGATCGAGCCGCGAGTCGGCCTGGTCGGCCGACGAGGCTTCGGCGGTGGCGCGGTCGCCTCGGTCAGCAGAGCGGTGAGCCGTTCGGCGGCGGCCTCCCGGTTCCGCAGTTGCGAGCGATACTCCGAGGCCGCGACCGTGATGACGCCGCCCGAGAGGCGCCCCGCCAGCGCGCGCAGCGCTCGCTCCTTCAGAACCGGCGGGAGCGCGCTGGTCGCCGTCAGATCGAATGAGAGCTCGGCCTGGCTGTCGGTGGTGTTGACCGACTGCCCGCCCGGCCCCTGTGACCGGGAGAATCGCCATGACAGCTCGTCGGGCGGGATCGTGATGCCGCGCACCACCACGTCGAGGGTCACGGTCCGATCCTGAGGTGACGGGGACACCCGGCGTTGGGGCCGGTCAGCGGCCGATCGGGGAGGAGCATGCAGCCTGCTTATCACAGCGCCATCGCGGCGCGAGCGAATGGCCGCCGCAGGCGGGCCCGTAGTCTGGCGGCGGGGAGAGGAGCGGCGATGACATCGGTACGCCCCGCGTTCGAGGCGGCGGCGGATTTCGCCGTCGACCTGCTCGGTGATCCTGCGGTTGCCCGCGGCTGGGCCGAGCCGAGCGCGCTGGCTGAAATGACCGTGGGAGCCTTGGCCGCCCACCTGGCCAGACAGATATTCAACGTGCAGCGGGTACTGGCCGAGCCGACGGGACCCGAGCCGCCCATCTCCCTGCTCGAGCACTATGCCAGGGTGACCTGGATCGGTACAGGGCTGCAGGACGCGGCCAACGTCGCCATCCGCCAGGACAGCGAGGCTGGGGCGGCGGTTGGCGCGGCCGCTGTGGCAGCCGGTGCTGCCGCCGCAGCCGGCGAACTGCGCGAAAGGCTAGCGGCCGAGCCCGTCGACCGGGTTGTGCTGCTGTCCTGGGGGCCCTGGCCGCTCACCCTGGACGACATGCTGATCACCCGGATCATGGAGATAGCGGTGCACGGAGACGACCTCGCGTACAGCGTCGGGCTGCCGGATGTTCAGTTGCCCGGGGCGGCGGCCGAGATCGCTACCGGCCTGCTGGTCAGGCTCGCGGTGCGCCGGCATGGCCAGGCGGCTGTGCTTCGAGCTCTGGCGCGAGCGGAGCGGGCACCGCACTCGATCACCGCGTTCTGACCGCTCAGGGCCGCACCTGCGCGGCACCGCAACTCTCCGTAGTCTAGATTTAACAATCTGCTACCTCAAGACAGCCGATCGTGAAGCATACGTCCAGCCGGCTACCCAGGAGGGACTCATGAAGGGCTCGGGCCTGAGCGCCGCCGTACGCCCGGCCGTCTGGACGATCGCCGCCTGTAGCTGCCTGTCGCTGAGCGCGTGCTCCGGCACGTCGCCAGGTGCTCAGCCAGCCGTGGCTAAGAGCAGATCCGCGATCTCGGCAGTCACGCGGAAGTTCTGCCAGCAGATCGACAACGTGCTGGAGAGCGTCGACAGCCGCGGGCTCACGCACGGCATGACCCTGGCCGTCGCGCGGACCGACGTAGACGACATGCTGAAATCGGTGATCACCGACTTCAAGAGGCTTGAAGCCCAGGCTCCGGCGAGGCTCAGAAGGTCAGTCCGCGACATCGTTGCCGACTTCCTAGCGTTCAAGCGGAAGTCAGATAGCGCCTCATCCGTCAGCCAGCTCATGGCTGACGGCACGCACGGAAGCCCGGTCCAGACACGTTCTTACCTTCGCGTGCTGGCCTACGCCGGCAGGGCGTGCTAGCCGGCGAACGTCTGCGACCGTCACCCGAAGCTGAGTACGACTCTTTCTGCCACCGGCTGGTATCCCAGCCTGCGATACAGGGCGTTGCTGGTCGCGTTGGCCGCATTGGTGAACAAGACGACCTCGCGTGCGCCGGACCCGATCGCGGCGCTGGTCACGGCGGCAGTTACCGCGCCGCCGTATCCTCGGCCGCGCAGCTGCGGCGGGGTGTACACCGGTCCCACGCGCACGACGCCGGCCGCCGGGCGGTTGTGCCCGGCCATCGCGACCGGCTGGCCCTGGGCCTCCCACAGCGTCAGCCCCTGGTAACCGAGCCGCTCGGAGACGACGCCTGGGCGCATCCCAGTCAGGTCGTTTACTTCCTCGGCGAAGGCAGCGACCCAGCGCTCAAGCAGGTTACGGTCCGGCTCGCCTGCCAGCCGGGGCGCACCATCAGGTATGGGGTCGGGTTCCACAAGGCCCGCGAGACGATAAAGCCGGGACCGGCCGAAGGTGGTGTAGCCGATCCCGGTTTCTTCACTCCACGCTGCCGCGAACCGGCCGGCGGCTTCCTCGTGCGAGTTCACGCCAGGCAACTGGCGGCCGGCACCGGCCAGCAGAGCCGCGAGCTCGGCTGCCGACCCCGCTGGCAGCCCGCCCAGCAGCAGCGGAAACGGGGGCGTGTGCAGCACGACGGCCTCGACGTCTCCGCCGTCCGGGCGCCACCAGCCGAACAGCGGGCCGTCAGGCCCGAGATCGCGTGGCTGCGCGGCCGGCCGGGCCCGTAGGCCCTCGACGACGGCAAGCTCGATAGTGCGCTCGACCCGCTGGCTGACGAGGAACGCGCCGGCCGCGGTCACGTACTCGTCCAGGCTGGCCGTCAGTTCCCAGGGCATGCACCATGATGCCTGGGGTGTTTCGGCCCAGCCAACCGAGTTTCCGCCCAGGATGATGGCTCTGAGCTTTCAGCATTGGTAGCGTCTCGTGTGCTCAGCAGGCCCGAGTCTCGGGCCCAGGCGCGGCCGGGAGAGGGTTATGAAGGGCTTCAAGAACTTCCTGATGCGTGGCAACCTCATCGACCTAGCCGTCGCGGTCGTGATCGGCGTGGCATTCAACGCTGTGGTGCAAGCGCTCGTGTCCGACCTCATCACCCCGCTGATCAGCGCGGCCGGCGGCAGCAAGGTAAATTTCGCTAGCCTGAAGGCCACGGTGGACGGCAGCGTCTTCGCCTATGGCGCCGTCTTGAACGCGCTGCTGTCGTTCCTGATCATCGCCCTGGTTGTGTACTACCTGCTGGTCGCCCCGAGCACCCGGCTGACCGCGCTCGCCAATCGCAACAAGGCAGCGACCACCCGCGAGTGCCCCGAGT
>JASHUE010000625.1:0-4502 GCA_030040195.1 Streptosporangiaceae bacterium
CGACCGCACGGATGGCAGCGACTCGGTGATGATCCGCAGGCCGCCCGGCAGCACGGTCCGCTCGACCGCCTCGTCGCCGTCACCCAGCCGCTGTGTATCAGCCGTCATTATGTCCGGACCCCGGCCGTCAGGAGTTGCCGGACTCAGACCGCTCGGACCCGTTCGAGTAGCCCGCGCCGTCGGACCTGCGGTGGCGCTGCCGGCTGCGATGGTGCTCACCGCGGTCACCCCGGTCGCGGTCGCCTCGGTACCCCCCTCGTTCCCCTCGATCTGACCGATCACCACGGTCACCCCGATCGTCACGGGAGCGGTGCTCGTCGTGGCCGCTCAGGTCCTCGCCCGCGGCCTCACGCTCGACAACCTCCACCGGGACCAGCGAGAGCTTGCCGCGGTCGTCGATCTCGCGGATCTCGACCTGGATCTTGTCGCCGACCTTCAGGACGTCCTCGACATTCTCGATCCTGGCGCCGCCATGCAGCTTGCGGATCTGCGTGATGTGCAGCAGGCCGTCCTTGCCCGGCAGCAGTGAGATGAACGCTCCGAACGTGGTCGTCTTCACGACCGTGCCGAGGAAGCGCTCGCCCACCTCGGGGATGTGCGGGTTGGCAATGGCGTTAATAGCGGAACGAGCCGCCTCCGCGCTCGCGCCGTCCGTCGCGCCGATGTAGATCGTGCCGTCATCCTCGATCGTGATGTCGGCGCCGGTGTCCTCCTGGATCGAGTTGATCATCTTGCCCTTGGGCCCGATGACCTCGCCGATCTTATCGACCGGAACCTTGACCGTGATGATCCGCGGCGCGTACTCGCTCATCTCGGCCGGCGCGTCGATGGCCTCGCGCATCACGCCGAGGATGGTCAGCCGGGCGCCGCGGGCCTGCCGCAGCGCCGCGCCGAGCACGTTTGCCGGGATGCCGTCGAGCTTGGTGTCCAACTGCAGCGCGGTGATGACGTCCCTGGTGCCCGCGACCTTGAAGTCCATGTCACCGAACGCGTCCTCGGCGCCGAGGATGTCGGTGAGCGTCACGTACGCGCCGCCGTCGTGGATCAGGCCCATCGCGATGCCCGCCACCATGTCCTTCAGCGGCACGCCGGCGTCCAGCAAAGACATGGTGGACGCGCAGACCGAGCCCATCGAGGTCGAGCCGTTGGAGCCGATCGCCTCCGACACCTGCCGGATCGCGTACGGGAACTCCTCCCTGGTCGGCAGCACCGGTACCAGCGCCCGCTCGGCGAGCGCGCCATGGCCGATCTCGCGCCGCTTGGGCGAGCCCACCCGGCCGGTCTCGCCGGTCGAGTACGGCGGCATGTTGTAGTTGTGCATGTAGCGCTTGGTGCGCTCCGGGTTCAGCGTGTCGATCATCTGCTCCATCCGGAGCATGTTGAGCGTGGTCACGCCGAGCACCTGGGTCTCGCCGCGCTCGAACAACGCCGAGCCGTGTACCCGCGGCAGCACGCCCGCCTCGGCCGACAGCTGCCGGATGTCCTCCAGGCCGCGGCCGTCGATGCGCAGGCCATCGCGGATGATCCGCTGCCTGACCAGCTTCTTGTTCAGCGCCCGGAACGCCTCGCCGATCTCCTTCTCCCGGCCCTCGAACTGGGCCGCGAGCTTCTCCGTAGCCAGCGCCTTGATCCGGTCGGTCTCGGCGCCGCGCTCGTTCTTGCCGGCGATCGTCAGGGCCTGAGCCAGGTCAGTGCCAACCTCGGCCTCGAGCACGGCCAAGACGTCCTCGCCGTAATCGACATACAGCGGGAACTCGGCGGTCTCCTTGGCCGCGTACCTGGCGACCTCGAGTTGCCCCTCGCAGAGCTGGCGGATGAACGGCTTGGCCGCCTCCAGACCCTGGGCGACGATCTCCTCAGTCGGCGCGACTGCGCCGCTGGTCTCGTCGGCGATCAGGCGAAGCGTGCTCGGGGTGGACTCGGCCTCGACCATCATGATCGCGACGTCGCCGTCCTCCAGCACGCGGCCGGCCACGACCATGTCGAACGTGGCCTCCTCGACCTGCGAGTAGGTCGGGAACGCGACCCACTGGCCCTTGATCAGGGCCACCCGGACGCCGCCGATCGGGCCGGAGAACGGCAGCCCGGCGAGCTGGGTCGACATCGACGCGGCGTTGATCGCCACGACGTCGTACAGGGCGTCCGGGTGCAGTGCGAGGACCGTCTCGACTATCTGGACCTCGTTGCGCAGGCCCTTGACGAACGACGGTCGCAGTGGCCGGTCGATGAGCCGGCAAGTCAAGATCGCGTCCTCCGACGGCCGCCCTTCACGCCGGAAGAACGAGCCGGGGATCCGGCCCGCCGCGTACATCCGCTCTTCCACGTTAACCGTGAGAGGGAAGAAGTCGAAGCCCTCGCGCGGGCCCTTGGACGCGGTCGTGGTAGACAGCACAACGGTCTCGTCGTCTAGGTAGACGACCGCCGATCCGCCTGCCAGCTTGGCCAGCCTGCCGGTCTCGAACCTGAGCGTGTGCGTGCCGAATGAGCCGTTGTCAATGGTGACTTCGGCGGTGTAGACACCCTCCACGGGGTGACCTCCTTGATGCAAAGGTCCCGCGTGCTGTCCGCCGCTAGTGGAGCACCCAGGCCGGCCGCCGAGCGGACTGCCATGGTGAGGCGAAGCCGAACTCTGCGTTCGTGCCGAGGTCCGGCTGGCCGGCCGGTCTTCGATCGAAGCCCTCGGCCCTGGCCGCTGCCGTCGCGCTTTCCGCGCGGCGGTGGCGCCGTGACCCGAGAACCACTACCGAGGACCGGCCACTTGGGCGCTGATCGGCGCTCCGGCCGGAGGCCGCGGGACGGTTATCGTTTCTTGTTCAGTTGTCTTCAGTTGTCTGTCTGAGCGGCCGCGCTGCGGCCGTCGTGGCCATCGTGGCCATATGCGAACGGCGCGGCCCGAGCCGCGCCGTCGGCCTGCTACCTGCGCAGACCAAGCCTTTCGATGAGTGCCCGGTATCGGTTGATGTCGGTGCGGGCGAGGTACTGCAGCAGCCGCCTGCGGCGGCCCACTAGTAGCAGCAGCCCACGGCGGCTGTGGTGGTCGTGCTTATGAACCTTCAGGTGCTCGGTCAGATCGGCGATCCGCCTGGTCAGCAGCGCGACTTGGACCTCCGGCGAGCCGGTGTCACCCTCACTGGTCGCGTGCCCGGCGATGATCTCTTGCTTCACCGTGGTGTTGAGCGGCACGTTGCTCCCTCTTGCTTGTCTAATTACCTACGACGCCCTGGTCAGGCCACGTGGCCTTACAAGGGCATTTGGGGCGAACACCGCGGCCCCGACAGTACTGTCAGGACAGTGCCTCCCGTTGGCTAGCCGCCTGAGGGCGCAGCTAACCAGGCCAGATACTCTGGCCGACGATTAACGTTACCATGCGCCGGCCGCGCTACGTACACCAGGTGACGGGCATGTGCCCGGTAGTGCACAGACCGGACATTTCTGGCACGCTCGGCGGACGTCGCCGCGCAGGCGGGACGTCACCGGGCCAGCAGCCGCCTGCTCTCGGCCACGTCCTCGTGCATCTGCGCGACAAGCTCGGCTACGGTGTCGAACTTGAGCGTCGGCCGCAGCCGCTGAACGAAATCGACCGCCACGTGCGAGCCGTACAGATCCAGGTCGTTGCGGTCCAGGGCGTAAGCCTCGACGGTCCGCTCCCGGCCGTCGAACGTCGGGTTAGTGCCGACCGAGATCGCGGCCGGCCACGTGTCCTTCTCCGAGCCGTCAGACGGGTCAAGCTCGTACAGCCAGCCCGCGTAGATCCCGTCGGCGGGGATGGCGGTATGCGGCAGCGTCTCAAGGTTCGCGGTCGGGAACCCGAGGGCCAGCCCGCGCTGGTGCCCGCGCACGACCACGCCCTCCACCCGGTGCGGCCGCCCGAGGTCGTGCGCCGCGCCGGTCACGTCGCCCTCGGCCAGCCGGGCCCGGATCTCGGTCGAGGAGATCCGGACGCCGTCGTCGGTCACCAGCGGCAGGCCCTCGACGGTGAAGTCGTACTTCTCCCCCAGTTCGGCCAGCAGCGCCACGTCGCCGGACGCCTTGTGCCCGAACACGAAGTCCTCGCCCACCACGACCCGTGCCGCGTGCAGCCGCTCCACCAGCACTGTCCGTACGAACTCGTCCGGTCCCAGCTGCGAGAACTCGTAGGTGAACTCGATCACGCAGACGGCGTCGGCGCCGACCCCGGCCAGCAGCTGCAGCCGCCGCCTGGTCGTGCACAGGAATGGCGGGTGCGAGCCCGGCCTCACCACCTCATCCGGGTGCGGGTCGAATGTCACGACGACCACGGGCAGCCCGAGCTCGCTCGCCGCCTGCCGCGCGCGGCCGACGATCCGCTGGTGCCCGCGGTGCACGCCGTCGAACGTGCCGATGGTGACGACCGAGCGTCCCCAGTCGTCGGGCACGTCCTCCGGGCCCTGCCACCGCTGCATGTCTGCTATCCCCCTGCCGGTCCTGCGAGTATTCGCGCGGTGCCCCAAGCCTGCCACGGCACTGGTGGTCGGGGCACGTTA
>JASHUE010000626.1:0-5068 GCA_030040195.1 Streptosporangiaceae bacterium
GCGATCGCATCCGCGGACCTCATACTCGACGGGCTGACGGGCATCGGCGGGAGCGGCGGGCTGCGCGAGCCGGCGGCGGCCCTGGCCGGCCTGGTCGAGCACGCGCGCGAGGACGGCTCGATTGTCGTCGCGGTCGACCTGCCGAGCGGGGTCGACGCGAGCACCGGCGAGGTTCAGGGCGCCGCAATCCGAGCCGACGTGACCGTCACGTTCGGCACCTGGAAGCCCGGGCTGCTGATCGACCCCGGCAGCGAATTCGCCGGCGCAACGCGCCTTGTGGACATCGGACTCGGCCCGTACCTACCCGAGCCGACGGCGCTCGCCCTGCAGTCGCTCGACGTCGCGGCGCTGCTGCCGCACCCAACCGCCGAGTCGGACAAGTACCGCCGCGGTGTGCTTGGCCTGCTGGCCGGCAGCGACCGGTACACCGGCGCTGCGGCGCTCGCGACAGGCGCCGCGATTCACGGCGGCGCGGGTGCGGTGCGGCTGATAACCGCACCGACGGCGGTGCAGGTGGTCAGGCAGCGCTGGCCCGAGGCGCTGCTGACGGAGATTGGGAACGAGGCGGCCCCTGAGCTACTCGAGTCCGCCGGCCGGGTGCAGGCCTGGGTAGCCGGGCCGGGCATGGGCACCGATGAGGCCGCGACGCAGCGCCTGGCCGCGGTGCTGGCCACCGATCTTCCGGTGCTGGTCGACGCCGATGGGATCACGATCCTGGCCGCGAACCCCGGCCTCCTGCCCAGGGCCGCGCCCACGCTCATCACCCCGCACTCCGGCGAACTGGCTCGGCTGCTCCACGGCGACCGGGCTGACATCGAGGCGCGCCGGCTGCACTACGCCACCGACGCCGCGGCCAAGCTCGGCGTCACCGTCCTGCTCAAGGGATCGACGACGATCATCGCCGGGCCGCAGGATGCTCGGCCGGTGTTCGTGAACCCGACCGGTACAAGCTGGCTGGCCACCGCCGGCTCGGGCGATGTCCTTTCCGGCCTGACCGGCTCGCTGCTGGCGCAAGGCCTCACGACCGCGGAGGCGGCCGCGGTCGGGGCGTACCTGCACGGGCTGGCCGCCCGGATCGCGGCCGACGACGCGCCGATCGGCGCCGGTGACCTGATTGGCGCACTGCCCGAGGCGACGAGGACGGTATCGGAGTCGGCTTAGACCCGGCGCTCCGGGCCGGCGCCTTGTGCTAGCCGGAAACCGGGCCGTCGGCCCGGCCGCCCAGGTGCTTACTCAGGAACTCGTCGGCCGCCGCGTAGAACTTCAGGCGATTCTCCGGCTTGGCGAAACCGTGCCCCTCGTCAGGGAACAGCATGTATTCGTAGTCGATGCCGGCCTTCTGCAGCGCGGCCACGATCTGCTCAGATTCCGCCTGCTTGACCCGCGGGTCGTTGGCACCCTGCGCGATCAGCATCGGGATCCGGATCCGGTCCGCCGCCGACAGCGGTGAGCGCGACCAGAGGAATTCCTTGTCCTTCTCGTTGTCGGGGTCGCCGAGCCGCCGGTGGTATTGCGAGATCAGCGGCGCCCAGTACGGCGGAATCGTCTGAATCAGCGTGATCAGGTTCGACGGCCCGACGATGTCGACCGCGCAGCTGTACAGGTCGGGGGTGAACGCCGCCCCGGCCAGGGCGGCGTAGCCGCCGTAGGAGCCGCCGTAGATGGCAACCCGGTCCTTGTCGGCCCAGTGCTGGCCGATGACGTACGCAACCGCGTCGCTCAGGTCGTCCTGCATCTTGGCGCCCCACTGGCGGTCACCCGCGTTGACGAACGCCTTGCCATAGCCGGTTGAACCGCGGTAGTTGACCTGAACGCACAGGTAACCGCGGTTCGCCATCCACTGAGCCTCCGGGTTGAAGCCCCAGGAGTCGCGGACCCACGGCCCGCCGTGCACGTTGACGACCGCCGGCAGATGGCTGCGCTCCGTTCGGGTGGCGCCGTCGCCCGGCGGGAATGTCAGGTACCCGTGGATGGTCAGGCCATCGCGCGCCTGGAACTCGAACGGCTCCATCGCGGCCAGCTGGTACTTCGACAGCTCGGGCTGATGGACGAACAGGAACTGGCTGCGCCCGGTCTGCCGGTCGTAGGCGTAGAACGGCACCGGGCCGCTGTCGTTGGTAAACGCGACCAGCCATGTCCGGTCGGCGTCGTCGGCATTCGTGATGGCCGGATCGCCCGGATGGAGCGCGCGGATCGCCTCCAGGTCAGCGGCTACCGCCGGGTCGAGGACAAGGTATTCGGCCCTGGCCTTCTCCACCGTCACGATCTGCGGCTCTTTGGTGACCGGGTGGACCTTTACCCGGCTCACGTCGGCCACGGGGTCGCCGGCCAGCACCTGGAGCGACCCGGTCGCGACGTCGATGCGGACCAGTCGCGCCGTCTGTCCGCCAGCCGAGGAGGTCATCAGCAGGGACCCGCCGTCTTCGCTGAACGCGATGGCGTCCGTAGTGAGCGCGTCGTCAGGCGGAACGGCCAGCAGCTCGCGCCACTCGCTCCCGGCACTGTCCCTGACCATCACCGACAGGGAGCCGTCCGGATGCGGCTGGAAGCCTGCCCTGACCGTCAGGCTGGCATCGGCCAGCCAGCCGACGAAGCCGGGGTTGTCCAGCTCCTTGGCCAGCTCGCCGGTGCGCAGATCCACCCGGTAGACGTCGTGCAGCTCCGGGTTGTCCTTGTTCAGCCCGATCAGGATCTCGTCCGGGCAGGACGGCTGGATCCCGATCAGCTGGGTCTGCACGCCGTCGAACGGCGTCAGGTCGCGACGGCGCATCGTCAGCAGGTCAACGTCATGCAGCCGCCAGTTCTCATCCCCGCCGATGTCCTGCAGGTAGAGCAGATGCCGGCCGTCGTGGGCCCAGCCGAACTGGCGGATCCCCCGGTCGGTGTCGTCGGTGACGACCTGCGCCGCGTCCAGGTCCAGGCCCTGGTCGGCGCTCACCGCCGCGAGCCAGACGTTCAGCACGCCGCCCAGCGGAGCTATCCAGGCCAGCCTCGTTCCGTCAGGGGAGATGCGGGGGCTGACCCGCTCGGGGTTGCCGAACAGGACAGACAGCGGGATGAGTTCGGTCATGCCGACCTGCCTATCACGGTGCCGCGTCAGCTCGCCAGCCGGTCGGGTGCCGCGTCAGCTCGGCAGCCGGTTGGGTGCCGCGGCCAGCGACACAGCCCGCGGGCGCGCCAGCGATGCAGCCCGCGCGGACCCGCCGCACCTTTGGCGCGCTGCGACTGCACGAAGCTGCGGGATCGGGCTGGCAGACTGGGATGTCATGGACGGCCAGCCGGAAGCACTCATCGACCTAGACGCGATCAAGGCCAACGTGGCCGCGCTGGGCAGGCACGTGCGCGGCGTTCCGGTCATGGCCGTGGTCAAGTCCGATGCCTACGGGCACGGGTTGGTGCCTTCGGCCAGGGCCGCGCTGGCGGGCGGGGCGGCCTGGCTGGGCGTGATCCAGCTGGCGGACGCGATCGCGCTGCGGCAGTCCGGGCTGGCGTGCCCGATCCTCAGCCTGCACGGCAGCCCGGACGCCGCGCACGCCGATGCCATCGCCCACGACATCGACCTGACCGCGGGCACACCCGCGCTAGTGCGGCAGATCGGCGCGGCCGCGGAACTGGCAGGCCGTCCGGCCAGGCTGCACCTGGAAGCGGACACGGGGATGGGCCGCGGCGGCGCCATCGACGCGGACTGGCCCGCACTGGTCGACGCCGCGCTGGCCGCTCAAGCGGCCGGCCTGGTTCGGGTCGTCGGCTTGTGGTCGCACCTGGCGTGCGCGGACATCGCGGATCACCCATCCATCGGCCGGCAGATCGACGCGTTCAGGTCGGCAACAGCGCTGGCCGAGCGGGCCGGGGCCAGGCCTGAGGTCCGCCATCTGGCCAACGGCCCGGCCACCCTCACGCTGCCCGACGCCTACTTTGACCTGGTCCGGCCGGGCGGTGCGGTATTCGGCCTCAGCACGCTGCCCGGCGGGGTACCCGACTGGCTGCGCCCGGCCATGACTCTGCGGGCCCGGCTGATCCAGGTGAAGCGGGTGCCCGCCGATACGCCGGTGTCCTATGCCCACCGCTACGTCACCGACCGCGAGACGACGCTCGGGGTCCTGCCGCTCGGTTATAACGAGGGCATACCGCGGCACGCCACGAACATGGCAGGCATGCTCGCAGTCAGGGGCCGACGCGTATCGATCGCCGGCACGGTCAACCTCAATCACGTGGTCGTGGACCTCGCGGATCACCCGGCCGAGGCCGGCGACGAAGTCATCGTGTTCGGCCCTGGGGACTCGGGCGAGCCGACGGCACAGGAGTGGGCCGACCGGCTTGGCACGATTTCCTACGAGATCGTCACCCGGTTCACCGGTAAGGTTCCAAGAACCTACTCGGGAGTAGCTGGCGCCGGGAGCGATCGTGAGCATGCCATGGACGGGAGAACTGGTGGCCAGGTGGCGGCGGCTCACTAGCACTGCCGGGCTGGCGGCCGGCATCGCCGCCGCCGGCGTCGGCGCGGTCATCGCGGCGGAGAAGGTAGCCGTCGGGCGGATGCGGACGCAGCCGGATCCGGCTGCCCTGGAGCCGTTCGGCCAGCTGCGCGGCCGGCCAGTCACGGTCCTGGCCGACGACGGCGTCCCGCTGCACGCCGAGATCAGCGGCCCGGACGATGCGCCGCTCACGATCGTCTTCTGCCACGGCTACACCCTCAGCCAGGACGTGTGGCACTACCAGCGGCAGGATCTCGAACAGGACACGCGGCTGGTGTTCTGGGACCAGCGCGGTCACGGACGCTCTGGCCGCTCGTCGCCGGATCGGCTCACCATCGATCAACTCGGGACGGACCTTGCGGCCGTGCTGGCCGCGACCGTGCCCGCCGGCCGCCCGGTCGTGCTCGTCGGCCACTCGATGGGCGGGATGACGATCATGGCCCTGGCCGATCAGCACCCCGAGCTGTTCGGCCGCAAGGTGATCGGGGCCGCGCTGATCTCCACCGCGGCGAGCGCCGTCGACCCGGTCGGCTGGCTGCCCGGCCTGGTCCGGCCCGCCGTGCGGCGGGCCATGCCCCAGGTGATGACCGGCG
>JASHUE010000627.1:0-6664 GCA_030040195.1 Streptosporangiaceae bacterium
CCGACCCGGCGAACAGGCCCGCCGGGTCCCGGCTGACTCGGCTGTTCGCCGTGGCTTACCCGCTGCCCGAGGAGGGTCGGGAACCCGGTGCATGAGCGCGCTCGGTGATGCGCGGTTCCGGCGGCTGCTGATCGGCAACTCGGTCTCCAGCTTCGGCGATAGCGCGCTGTACCTGTCGCTCGGCATCTGGGCCAAGGACCTGACCGGCAGCAACGCGGCAGCCGGGGCCATCTTCCTGGCGGAGGGCCTGCCCTGCCTGGCCGCGCCGCTGGCTGGTCAGCTTGTCGACCGGGTCAGGCGCCGTCCGCTGCTGATCGTCGCGAACGCCGCGGCCGGTGCCGCGGTACTGGCTCTTGTGCTGGTCCACTCGCGCTCTGACCTGTGGGTGATGTACGCGGTGGCGCTCTGCTACGGAGCCGCGTCGACGGTCATCAGTCCGGCCGGATCGGCGCTGCTCAAAGATCTGCTGGCAGATGAGGACCTCGTCGGCGCCAACGCCGCGCGCACGACCATCAGCCAGGGCCTGCGCATCGCCTCGCCGCTGGCCGGGGCGGCGATCTACGCGAGCTTCGGCGGCGGCTGGCTGGCCGTGCTCGATTCCGTCACGTTCGCCGTCGCGATCGTCGCGCTGCTGTCGGTGCACGTCGCCGAGGCCACGTCGCGCCCGGCCGCCGGGCAGCCGGTCGTCGCCCAGCTGGTGGCGGGCCTGGCGCACCTGCGGCGCACGCCCCTCCTGGCTCAGGTCACGCTGAGCGCCACCATCGCCATGCTGGTGCTCGGCTTCTACGAATCGGTGACGTTCGCCGTCATCGCGGCGATCGGCAGGCCGGCCTCGTTCTTCGGCGTGCTCATGAGCATCCAGGCCGTCGGGTCCATCATCGGCGGGCTCGCGGTAAGCCGGCTGATCAGGCGCGCTGGCGAGGCCCGGACGCTCGGGATCGCGCTGGCCGCATGGGCGGTCGCGAGCCTCATCTACACGATTCCCGTGCTCCCGGCCTCCTGCGCCGCGCTCGCGATCTTCGGGGTTGCGGTTCCGCTCTGCGCGGTCGTGGTCACGACCGCCACCCAGCGCTACTCGCCGCCGAACCTGCAGGGCCGGACCCTGGCCGCCTCCTACATGGCGACCGACCTGGCCCAGACGCTCTCGATCACGATCGGAGCAACCCTGGTGGACACCCTCGGCTACCGGCCGTTGCTCATCATCACGGCAGCCGTCGTATCCGGTGCCGCCATCCCGGTAATCGCCCGCCCGGCCCGGCCACCAGTCACCGAGCAAGCACCCGAACAGCCGCCAGTAATCCGCGATCGCGCCGCCACCGCGGGCTAAGCCTCCTGCCGCGCTGCCGCCGATCACAGCCGGGCATAGCTTTCGATGTCCTGCTCGAACTGCTCGACGGTCTCGGGCGCTAGCGTTCGCCTCGTCTGCTCGATGCCGGCCAGGGCGTCGGCGGTTGTCACGACTTCCTCGCCGTGGTCGAGCACGACGCGCTCGAACACGAGCTGGGCCGTCCGCCTCGCGGCGAACTCGATATCGGCTGGCGTGAACAGGTTCGAGTGCCCGGTTATCGCCGCCATGTCAACTCCGGAGTGCGGCATCTGGGTCATGTACCGCTCCCAGATCGCCTGCCGCGCCTGGTCGTCGGGCGGTCCGACGGGGATTACGTAGTCGAACCGCCCGTGCCGCAGGAAGGCCGTGTCCAGGTCCCGCACCGAGTTGGTTGCACAGATCAGCAGCCGCTGTTCTTGCTCGCGGAACGGCGGGATCAGCTTCAGCATCTCGTTTGTGACCCCGGGACCGGCGGCCCCTGCGCCCTGACGGCGCGAGCCGGCGATCTCCTCGACTTCGTCGATGAAGACCACGACCTTGTCGAGCTCGGCGATCAAGCCGAATGCCTCGCGCAGCGCGGCCGGAAGCCCGCCCGGCGAGGCGCCCGCCAGCCGGGACGGGAACAGCTCCACGAACGGCCAGCCGAGCCTGGACGCGACGCCCTTGGCGAACGTCGTCTTGCCGGTACCCGGCGGCCCGAACAAGATGACAGTGTGCGGCGGCACCAGCCCGAGCCGGCCAGCGACCTGAGAATTGGCCAGCGGCAGGATGACGCGGCGCTCGATCAGCTCCTTTTCTCTGGCCATGCCGCTGAGCTGCGCCCAGGACCCCGCCCGGATCATGCGCCCGCCGAGCTGGGCCAGGATTCCCACATCGCCCGGGCCAACCGGCTCAAGCTTCTCGTAGAGCCGCATGGCGGGGTGCACGCTGTAACCGCAGTTCTCCAGCGCCAGCGCGCCCACCTCGTTGCCGGCCGCCAGCAGGCATGTGATCCGGTGGGCTCCTGTGGCGACCAGCCGTCGCTCGAGCTCGGTGAGCAGCGCGCTGCCGATACCCTGCCGGCGCCAGCCCGCGGCCAGGCTGATCCGCATGAGCTGCGCGCGGGCGCCGCTGACGGTCGCGACCACGGCGCCGACAACTTCTTCGCCCACTGCCGCTACCACGGCGGGCGAATCGGCACGAACAGCCCCGATCAGGTCAGAGACCCCGAACACCGGCGATGTTCCGCCAGCCGCCGGGTCATCCCAGAGGCGGATGACGGCATCAAGGTCGTCCTCGTGGAAGTCGCGGATTCGCCAGGGCGTCACCAGGTCAGTGTTCCCCCGGTCCTGGCCGCCAGCCCTCCGGGGACTGCTGACCTGAGACGGGCCCGGCGCTCTCGTGGCCGCCGCGATGCCCGCTCGCGGCGATCGACATGACGGTCATTCCCTCGGTAGTAGTACGACAGGTTGTACCACTTCTAAGGCTGCTCGCCGGTTATGGCCAGAGGGCCGCGCGGGTCGGCGCGTGGCCCTCCGGCCGGGCGATGAGAGTCTCCGGGTGATCGGCGGAGGGCTCAGCTGCCGCTGCATTGTGGGCTGGCTTGGACCAGCCACTCCAAGAGCGCGATCGGCCCATCCTTGGAGCGCTGGCCCGGCCGGAGCAGCGACAGGGGATAGTAACCGATGTTTCTGCTGGCAACCCACTGGACGCCAGCACCGCTGGGGATGGCCGAGGGTTGAACGACCTCGTGCCACGGCGGGCCCTGCACCACGTTCTGCGCCTGGCTTTCCCCGCCGCCGTATTCCTGGCACGGGTTGCCCTTGAACTGGACGATGCGCAATGGACTTAGGCCGGCCGGCAATCGGCCCGGATAGAACACGACGCTGGCCGGGATGCCATCGGCGCGGAGTCTGCGTTGCAGTGCGGCCGGATCGCGAAACTCGCGGATTATGATAAGGATCTTGCCGTCAGCCTCCTTGGTCACTGTCCAGGCCGCCAGCTGGGCTTGAGCAGGATGGCTGCGCTGGTGGCTGGCCGGGTGACTGGCTGGCAGCAGCGCGGTCACGGCAACTGCCGCCCCGGCCGCCAGTGCCAGGACTCCGGTTGTGCCGGAGGCCAGGCGTCGCCGTAGGCGGCGACGGCGGGCCCTGGCGATGATCTCGGCGGCCGGGATGATCGGGTATGTCTCCTCCCAGAGGGAGTCCCGCATCTTGGCGAGACGGCCGGTGATTGCGTTATAGGTGTGGTCGTTGTTCACAGCGCCAACTCCTGATCGTCGAGGGAAATGATCTCGCGGCGCAGAGCGCCGATGGCCCGGTGCAGGTGGGTGGTGACGGTGCTGCTGGAAATGCCGAGCATCTTGGCGGTGGTGCCGGTGTCCAGGTCGAGCAGTAGCCGCAGCGCGATCACCTCGCGCTGCCGGACCGGCAGCCGCCGCAACGCGGTCACCAGGGAGCTATCGACGGCCAGGTCCTGACTGCTGGCCGCCATGGTGTTGTGGCTGCCCAGCGTCACCTCGCGGCGGTGCCGCCGCCACCAGGACACGCGTGCGTTCATCGCGGTACGGATGACCCACGCTCGTGGCTCGTCCAGCCCGCGTACCTTCCGCCACGACGCCCACGCCTTGGTGAAGGCCTCCGCCACCAGGTCCTCGGCCAGCGGCCGGTCAGCCACGCTGACCATGACAATCCGCAGGCAGTCACTCCAGGCCGTGGCGTAGAACTCGGCGAACTCGCGCTGGTCCTGTTCCATGCCCTATACACGCATGAGGACCCAGAATCGTCCACCTCAGCAGGCCCTGACTCTCGTCACCGAGGAACTGATCGGGTCAGCTGCCATCGGAAGGGCCGGGTGGCGGCCTGTCGCGCGGCCTCACGACGCGGTGCGGCGACGCCAGTGAGTGTTCGCGAGCGCCATGGCGCTCAGCTGCGGCGCAGGCTCAGTCCGAGGGAGGTGAACTGCTCGAACGGCCGGTGGTAGCCACGCTCGATGTGCGCGATGCCGCGTAGCACGGACGGCTGATCCGCGACGGCGGCCGCCAGCACGCCGGAAAAGCCGGCCCGCACGTCGGGCAGCGTCACGTCCGCGCCTTGCAGCTTGGATCCGCCGCGGACAACGGCGGAGTGTACGGCGTCCGTGTCATGGAACCGGCAGGCCGGCCCGCCCAGGCACGCCGCGAACACCTCGATCTCGCAACCCATCTGCTGCAGGGCGGGCACATAGACGAGCCGGTTCTCAAAGACCGTCTCGTGCAGCACCGACATTCCGTCGGCCTGCGTGAACAGCACCAGCAGCGGCTGATGCCAGTCGGTCATGAACCCGGGGTGGGTGTCGGTGTGCACGGCCGCGGGCCGCAGTCCGGTCGTCGCCGTCGCGGTGATCCACTCATCGGTGATTTCGAACCGGGCGCCCATCCTGGCCAGCGTGGTGATCGCGGTGACCAGCCGGTCCTGCGGACAGCCGTGCACCCGGACCTCGCCGCGGGTGATCAACCCTGCCACCAGGTACGAGAAGGCCTCAATCCGGTCCCCGGCCAGCCGGGTCGATGCGCCCCGTAGCGCGCGCACGCCCTCGATGATGATCCGCCGGTCCGGACTGAGCTCGATGTGGGCGCCCATCCGCTGCAAGAACAGGGCGAGTTCCACCACCTCTGGCTCGGTCGCCGCGTTGCGCAGCACGGTCTTTCCTTCGGCCAGCACGGCGGTCAGCAGCACGGCCTCGGTCGCCCCGACGCTGGGGTAGGGCAGGTCGATGCGCGTGCCGCGCAGCCGGCTGGCCCGTGCCGTGATGCCGTCGGCGCCGACACTGACCTCGGCGCCGAGAGCCTCCAGCGCCGCCACGTGAAAGTCGACCGGCCGCCGCCCGATCGCGTCGCCACCGACCAGCGGCACAAAGGCCTCTCCGGTCCGGTGCAGCAGCGGCCCGAGCATCAAGATCGGGATCCGGTTGAGCCCGGTGAATGCCTGCGGAACTCGTGGCTGCAGCGCTCGGCCCTGGCCGATCGTGATCTCGTCGCCCTCCCGGCGTACCTCGAACCCGACGGACTCCAGCATCGCCGCGGTAATGTCCACATCGCCCACCTCGGGCGCGTTGCGGATCTTGCTCGGCCCCCGGCCGAGCATGGCCGCCACCATGTGCTTGGTCACCGCGTTCTTGGACCCGCGCACCGTGATATCGCCGCTCAGCGGTCCGGAAGGTTCGACTTGCCACGTTTGCGTCATGGCTACCACTCTAGGAACTCCCCGCCCATTCCGCCAAAGCCTCGCGAGCAGGGACAACCCGGCGGGCAGGCGCCTGGGATGACTGATTTTGACCGGCAATGGCAGACTGCTGACCATGACCTATGTAGCCGCCTCGGACCGGTATGACGGAAAGATGCCCTACCGCAGGTGCGGGCGCAGCGGGCTGCAGCTCCCGGAGATCTCGCTCGGGCTGTGGCAGAACTTCGGCGAGGATGACCCGTTGACGCGGCAGCGGGCGATCATACGGCGGGCGTTCGACCTCGGCGTGACGCACATCGACCTGGCCAACAACTACGGCACGCCGTACGGATCGGCCGAGTCGAACTTCGGCGAGATCCTGCGCACGGACCTGCGCGGCTACCGCGATGAGCTGGTGATCTCGACCAAGGCCGGCTGGGACATGTGGCCAGGCCCGTACGGGGAATGGGGCTCGCGCAAGTACCTGCTGGCCAGCCTGGACCAGTCGCTGGCCAGGATGGGCCTGGACTATGTCGACATCTTCTACAGCCACCGGCCCGACCCTGACACCCCGCTCGAGGAGACCATGGGCGCCCTCGACACGGCGGTCAGGTCCGGCCGGGCGCTCTACGCCGGCATCTCGTCGTACTCGGCGGAGCAGACCACCGAGGCCGCTGCGATCCTGCGCGCGATGGGCACGCCACTGCTGATCCACCAGCCGTCGTATTCACTGCTCGACCGCTGGATCGAAGGCGGCCTGCTCGACGTGCTCGGCGGTCAGGGGATCGGCTGCATCGTCTTCTCCCCGCTGGCCCAGGGCGTGCTGACCGGCAAGTACCTCGGCGGCGTTCCCGCGGGCTCACGGGCCAGCCGGGACGGCACGCTGTCCGCCGACGACATCAGCGAGCAGAAGCTCGCGCACGTCCGGGCGCTCGGCCAGATCGCGAGCGACCGCGGCCAGTCGCTGGCCCAGCTTGCGCTGTCGTGGGTCCTGCGTGATCCGCGCGTCACCTCGGCCCTGATCGGGGCCAGCAGTGTCGCGCAGCTGGAGGAGAACCTGGCTGCCGTCGGGCACACGTCCTTCACTCCGGAAGAGCTGGCGTCCATCGACGAGCTGGCGGCGGGCGCGGGCGCGGAGGTCGCCCGTTCAGCCGGG
>JASHUE010000628.1:0-5084 GCA_030040195.1 Streptosporangiaceae bacterium
GGACCCACGTGGGTCCGCAGACGCGTTGTGGCAGATAGCTCAGTCAGCTAGGACTGATCTGCCCATTCTCTCAGGGTCACTCCTGCTCTATCTATGCGGCCGATTTGAGTATTTCGTCCGCCAGCTTGTAAGTACTGTGGTTGATGATCTCGTAGATAGAGCAAATACTTACGACGAACTTCCCTTGGCCTTGCGGAAGGAGGTCCTGGCGCGGACACTGCAAATTAGCCAAAGCCCAACTAAGTTCAATTATGATGCTACCGGCGCGTCGGCTCTGGCAGCGCAGCTTGCCGATAACCTCTCTGGGCGCAATGACGCGTCTGGCTCCGTTTCTGTCGATGCCAATGCCGTGACCATAACCGAGTCCAACTTGAGATCTGAGGTCTTGGTCGACCTATTTAGACGAGTGGGTATCGCCAACCTCTGGGATACTTTGGGGAAGCAACTGCCGCTGAGGACATATCTCGGTGAAGTGACAGAGGATGGCTGCAAGAGAGCTGCGATTGCGCGGCTAGACGATATAATGAGTGAACGCAATAAAGTGGCCCATCCGGTCGGCGTGATCAATTTTCCTGATGCCGCAAGTGTTGAGGAGGTCGCAAGATTCTTTGAGACACTGGCTCAGGAGCTTGTGGGCTTGGCGTTGGCGCCGCGATAGGCCGAAGAGTCTACGGCTGCGCGTACACGCAGACGCGGAAAGACTTATGTTTGCGCATCCGAGACTGTCCGAGCCAGGCGGTCCGTGAAGAACCCCGCTCGGCCTATCCGCAGCTACTACGGCAGCTGCACGTTGTTGTTACTGCTGGATAGCGACAGATTCGGCCTCGCTGTCGGCGGCAGGAAGGTCAGCAGACCGGTGCGGTCTGACCGTCGGCCTGGCGTCGATCTCTAGGCCGGCTCAACGCTCGCCAAGCGACGCTAGGTGTCGTCGTACCTGCTGAGCGCGGGGCTGGCCGACACGCATACGCGAACGGATGACCCGGATAGACGGAACCTGCCCAGCAGCCAGATCCGCGGCGAACGCCTCCTCAGCCCGGACCCGGAGCGGCTCGGGTACGGACACGCGGTCGGGCGGGCTCTCGGATACGATGCATGCGTCTACGGGTACGGCAGGTGGAGCCGAGTGCGGCGCGAATGCGGGCCGGCTACGACGGATACTGCCGACCATCAGCTCAGCCGAGCCGACGAACGCGACGGCCGGCCAGGCGGAGATGATCGCACCAGTCAGGCCGTATGCCGAGCCGTAGGCGACGTTCGCCGCTATGGTGGCGGCGACGCCCAGGCTCAGCATCACTCTGGCCAGCGGCGGCCCTTGTCGGCCGACGCGGGCGTCGAGCAGCATCACCAGTGACGCGGCCACGATCAGCCCATCCACCGACAGCGGCAGCAGCCGCGCGACAGTACCGGCCTGCCCGTGCGCGCGGCCGAGGTCATAGATGTGCGAGTAAGACACGATCGCCGCGAACACCGCGACGGCCATCACCACGGCGCTGGCGGCGCATCGGATGGCCCGGTCTCCGGTCACAGCCAGCTCCCATAGTCGGGCCGACCGCTTGCGGCGGGGACCGCGAAGATCTCACGTTCCGCGAGCACTGCCTGCGCGGGCTGCCCGTCACGGGTGTAGCCGGTGAGCAGCAGCTCGGTCGCCGTCGACGCGGTGATTGCCTGGTTGTAGTGAGAGGGCATCGGCCAGCGGCTGACGTTCCACCGTCCGCCGGATCGTGGCCGGGCTACAGAGACGACACCATTGTCGATCTCCAGCGTCATCTGGTCTTCGTCGATCGTATTGCCATGGATCTCACCTCCGCGAGCCCAGGGCCCGACGCGGAGCGCCGGGACGCCTCTCACGGCCGTCTCACAGACTGCTGAAACGGCCCTGGACTCGGGCGTCCGTATCGGACGCCCGGTGGACCCTGACCTGCGAAAACGGATTCTCAGGGACTGCCTGGACACATCGCAGTTCTCTGGGGGTCAAGGGGTCGCGGGTTCAAATCCCGCCGTCCCGACCAGAACGTGCAGGTCAGATGGGGTTCCGGAGATCGCTCCGGGACCCTTTCCCGCTCAGGGGAGCCAAACGGGGAGCCACAGGGTTTCCAGGTTACGCGGGCCGTGCCCGCTGCTTGGTGAATATCTTGTCCATCGCATCCGCGCCTGCCGTCAGGGCGGGCCGTGTCTCCTGCCTGTAGACAGTCTCGGTCACGCTGCTGGAAACATGGCCGACAAGCTGGCTGATGTTCTCTAGCCGCACGTCATGAGCGCTGAGGATGGACACGAACTAGTGCCGCAGCTCTCGTGGCGTCCAGCCGGCGCCCAGCCCGGCCGCCGTGGTGATCTCCGCGAACTCGCGGCGGGCCTGCCAGCGATTCAATGGCGTTCCGTCCTCGCGGCAGAACACTGGCTGGCTCCCGTGGCCCTTTGCCGGAAGGAGTTTACTCATGGCTATCAAGATCGATGACAAGTGTTTGACGCTAGAGATCGGCACGAGGGTCGTCGTCGTGGCCAGGCGGCGGTGCGACGGCTGGTGGGAGCCCGCCTCGGCGTTCGGCTAAGGTCTGATCATCGCGAGCGGGCTCTCAGGGCGGTGGTGAGCTTAGGCGATGGCGACAGAGTTCTTGCTGCTCGGCCCGTTAGCCGTGCGCGCCGAGGGCGTGCCGGTACCTATTCACGGGGCTAAGCACCGCGCTGTGCTGGCTGCTTTGTTACTGCGCGCCAACGAGGTCGTGACGGTGGACGATCTGGCTGAGGTGCTGTGGGGCGAGGACCTACCGTCGTCGGCACGTACCGTGGTGCAAAACTACGTGATGCGGTTGCGCCGGGCCCTCGGCGCGGCCGGGTCGCGGATCACCACCCAGCCGCGGGGCTACCTGATCCGGGTGGAACCCGGCGAGCTGGACCTGGATCGCTTCGAGGACCTGCTGCGCCAAGCGAGAGCGGCAGCACGGCAAGCCCGATGGCCGGACGCGGCCGGCCAGGGGGCGGCAGCGCTAGCGCTGTGGCGGGGTGAGCCGCTAGTCGACGTGGGCTCGGATCTGTTGGCGGCGCGGCAGGGATCGCGGCTTGCCGAGCTGAGGCTGCAAGCCCTGGAGACCCGCTTCGACGCTGAGCTGCAGCTAGGCCAGCACCGCGAGGTGATCAGCGAGCTGCGCCAGCTGGCCGCCGGGCATCCGCTGCGCGAACGGCTGCACCTGCTGCTGATGCTTGCCCTGTACCGGGACGGCCGGCAAGGCGAGGCGCTCGCCGCCTATCGGCATGCCCGCAACGTGCTGATCGAGGAACTCGGCGCCGAGCCCGGCCCGGACCTGCAGCAGCTGCACCGGCAGATCTTGGCTGCAGACCCCGCGCTGGAGCGGCGCGGCATGGGCGTGAGCGCGCTGGCGCCGACTGCGCCGGTCCGGCCAGTGCCACGACAGCTGCCCGCAGCGGTGGCTGGTTTCAGTGGCCGGACAGCCGAGATGGCAGCGCTGACCCGGATCCTCGACGACGCCGACGGCGATGCGGCGCCCGGCACGGTGGTGATCAGCGCGATCGAGGGGACCGCCGGCGTGGGCAAGACCGCGCTCGCGCTGCACTGGGCACACCAGGTCGCCGACCGGTTCACGGACGGGCAGTTGTATGTGAACCTGCGCGGCTACGACCCGTCAGGCACGCGGGTCGCCCCAGAAGCGGCCATCCGCGGGTTCCTCGATGCACTCGGCGTGCCGCCCGGACAGATCCCGCCGACACCGGAGGCGCAGGCGGGCCTGTACCGCAGCCTGCTCTCAGGCAAACGGGTGCTGATCGTGGCCGATAACGCCCAGGATGAGCAGCAGGTCCGGCCGCTGCTGCCAGCCAGCCCCGCCAGCCTGGTGCTGGTGACCAGCCGCAGCCAGCTGGCCGGTCTTGGCGCCGTCGAGCGGGCGCGGCTGCTGACCCTGGACGTGCTGAGCCACGGCGAGGCGGTGCAAATGCTGACCGCCCGGCTCGGCGCCGACCGAGCCGCGGCCGAGCCCGACGCGGTCGATAGAATTGCCAGTTTGTGCGCGTGCCTGCCGCTGGCGCTGGCGGTCGCGGCGGCCCGCGGCGCCGCCCGTCCGGGGTTCCCGCTAGCCGCTCTGGTCGGCGAGCTCGCCGATTCGGCCGGCCTTCTGGACGCCCTCGATGCGTGCGATCCGGCGGCCAGCGTCCGGGCCGTGTTCTCCTGGTCCACCCGGCAGGTCAGCGGCGAGGCCGCGCCGATGTTCCGGCTGCTGGGCGTCCACCCCGGACCTGACATCACCGCCGCGGCCGCCGCCAGCCTCGCCGGAATACCTGAGGCTGATGCCCGCCGCCAGCTGCGCGAGCTGACCCGGGCGCACCTGATCGCCGAGGACGTTCCCGGCAGGTTTGCTTTCCATGACCTGCTGCGCGCCTACGCCGCCGAGCAAGCCGACGACGCCGACGATGAGTCCGCGCGCGATGGCGCCGTTGGCCGGGTGCTCGATCATTACCTGCACACCGCCGCCAGTGGCGCCCGCCTGCTCAACCCAGTGTTGGAGCCGGTCGTCCTGGTCCCGCCCAGACCTGGCGCCGCTCCCGAGCAGCCCGCCGACTACTCGCTGGCCCAGGCCTGGTTCGAGGCGGAGCACCAGGTCCTGCTCGCCGCGGTCACTCTCGCCGCCGGATCCGGGTTCGACGTCCACGCCTGGCAGCTTCCCTGGGCAATGTCGCCCTTCCTGGCAGCCCGCGGGTACTGGCAGGATTGGGCCGCCACCCTCCGTATGGCGCTGGCTGCCGCTACCCGCCTGGGTGATGCCGCCGCGCAGGCCCTATCAGGCCGCCTCCTGGCCATCGCCTGCACCGACCTCGGTGACCATGATCAGGCTCGCGGCTACCACGCCAGCAGCCTCGCGCTGTACGAGCGGCTCGGCAACCGACTCGGCCAGGCTAAGATCCACCAGAGTCTCTGCATGCTCGCCGAGCGGCAGGGCCGCTACACCGACGGGCTGGGCCACGCCGAGGAGGCACTGCGCCTGTATCAGGTCATCGGTGATAAGGCGTCCGAGGCCGGAGCACTCAACGCCGTCGGGTGGTGCCACGGCCTGCTCGGCGACTACCAGCAGGCCCGC
>JASHUE010000629.1:0-4464 GCA_030040195.1 Streptosporangiaceae bacterium
ACCGCCAAACAGTGGGTCGACACCAACCCCGAGGTCTATCGCGACCTAGCCCGCCGTCACGCAGCCGGAACGCGCCCGGCCTGATCGCGGCCGGCCTCACCCCTGCCGACCCGCCGGGGCCGAGCATCTGGTTCGCTTCTACGCATGAATACACCACGCCCGGCTGACCCGATCGACTCGGAGGAGCAGCAAGACGAACAGGTCGCGCCGTCGTGGTTCACCACCGCGCTGGCAGCTCCAGTCGATGCAGCCAGCGTGGAGGTGGGCGGAACTCCGGTCGCTTACCGGGCTTGGGGAGAACAGGGGGCGAACGGCCTCGTCCTTGTCCATGGCGGGGCTGCGCACTCGCGCTGGTGGGACCACATCGGCCCGTTGCTGGCGGACGGCCGGCGGGTGGCGGCGCTCGACCTGTCCGGGCACGGCGACAGCGGCCGCAGAGACAAGTACACGCTCGACGAGTGGGCGCACGAGGTGCTCGCGGTGGCTGAGGACGCCGGCATCTCGACGCCGCCGGTGGTGATCGGGCACAGCATGGGCGGCTTCGTCGCACTGCGCGCGGCCGGACTCTACGGCTCTGGGCTGGCGGGCATCGTCGTGATCGACTCGCCCGTGCACGACATGACTCCGGAGGACCGCGCGGCCAGGGACGCTCGCGCTTTCGGCCCGCTGGTGGTGTACCCGAGCCGCGAGGCTGCCATCGCCAGGTTCCGCCCGATACCCGATCAGCCGAGCCTGCCCTACATCCGCGCCCACATCGCGGAGACCTCGATCCGTGCGGTCCGCGGCGGCTGGAGCTGGAAGTTCGATCCGGCAATCTTCGGCCGGCCGGAGTTCACCCCGGCACTCCTGCATCAGCTCGACTGCCGGGTGGCGCTGTTCCACGCCGAGCACGGAATCGTCCCGCCCCATACCACCGAGCTCATGTATGACCGCCTCGGCCGCCGCGCGCCCGTGATCGAGATCCCCGCGGCCGGCCATCACGTCATGCTCGATCACCCCATCGCGCTCGTGACGGGAATCCGGACGCTGCTGTCGGACTGGGATCACTCGCTTCCCGCGCAACCGTGATCTCTGGCCGCCGTTGCGTCCGGATTATTCAATTATGCCGGGAACGAGGTGGGTTCCGCCTGGCTCAGCACCGCACGCACACGCGGTCTCAGCGACCGAGCTAGGCCGGCGCGCGGCGCGGGCTAGCCGCCATGGACCAGCCCAGGGCCTTTCACGCGGCAATATCAGCCCGCGCACGCATATAACCGGCCCCGGCGGAAAGGGGAACCAGGCAGGTGCTCGCAGCCGCCGGTTCCGCAGGCAGTCGTCGGCCGTGCCCGAGACCGGCGATCGCGGGCGCTCGCGGGCCGCGCTGAGGCCGCTCATCACGCTCGCACCCGCTCACCACGCCCTGGGGCCGCCGATCTCCTTTGCACCCGCCAACTGCGGCTGGCCGTCGGCCCGCGCTCACTAGGCGGTCCCGGCGACTGTGTCGTATTCTCTTTTCCTATTGCATTACTAGGTTGTTGAGGGAGCAGTCATGGCAATGCCGGACTTCTTCGTGGCAGGCGTGCCGAAGGCGGGAACCACCGCCTTGCACGCCGCACTCGCCGGGCATCCCTCGCTGTATCTCTCCCCAGTAAAGGAACCTAAGTTCTTCCTGACCGACGGGCCGCCGCCGACCCAGGGCGGACCGGGGGACGTCAGGACCTACCGCGAGCACATCTGGCGCAGATCGGACTACGAGGCGCTGTTCAGCGCCGCGCCAGCGGGCACCCTGCGCGGCGAGTCGACCCCGTTCTACCTCTATAGCGAGGCAGCACAGCAGCGGATCCGGGCTGTGATCCCCGAGGCCAGGCTGATCATCGTGCTGCGTGACCCGATCGAGCGCGCGCACTCCAACTGGACCCACTTGTGGTCGGCCGGCCTGGACCCGATCGACGACTTCGTGCGGGCCTGCGCGGCCGAGGACCGCCGGATCGCGGACGGCTGGGCCGACTTCTGGCATTACCTCAAACTCGGTCTTTACGGACAGCAGCTAGAGCACCTGTACTCGGTATTTCCGCGCGAGCAGGTCCTGGTGTTCCGTTACAAGGCGCTGATCGCGGATCCGGCCGGGCTGCTGAACCTGGTATGCCGCTTTCTGGGCGTCGAGCAGGACGTGCTCACGGAGGTGCCGCGCGAGAACGTGACGGCGCATCCGATCCCGACCGGCCGGCATCGCTCCATCGGGCGGCTGCTGCGCGCAGGCTCAGCCGTGACGAGCCGGCTGCCTGGGCATGCCGGGTCGTCGGTCATCGACCTGCTGCAGCGGCGCCTGCAGGCGGACGCCCAGCCGCGCCAGCCGCTGACCTGGGATCAGCGCCTGGCGCTGATCCCCCACTTCGAGGCCGACATCCGGCTCTTGGAGTCGATCACCGGCGAGGACTTCGGCGACTGGCTGGCCCCGCGCGGGGACTCGGGCGGCCTCGTTGGCGTGCGCCCCGCTGGGCAGGGCCAAGCGCGCAACGGCCGTCGGCGGGCGTACTGAGTCGAGCGCCGGGAACCTGCCCACACCAGGCTCCGCTGGAGGGCGCGGCAGGCAACCATGTCCGTTCCTAACGGAGTTCGGTCCGCAGCTCGTGCGCCCCGTCGGCGCGGGTCAGCTCGTAGTAGAGCCGTTCCCGCCCGCCGGGAAGCTCCAGCATGCTGACGTAGCGCAGGCCGTGCCCGGCATGCGGAGACTGCGCGGCCGGCTGTGAGCCGAGAGCCGTCAGCGCGCCGGGAGACGCCCCGAACGCGACCCCGGTGCGCTCCTCGAAGTTCTCGGCCGCGGTGGCCCGGCCGTCGTAGAAGGCCATCACGCCATCGGGAGTGAACCGCACGGCCGTGACCCGGACGCCCCGCGCGTCCCACGCGCCGGGCCGGGGCGAGAGCGCGGGACCATGCCACGTCCACTCCAGCCCGTCCGCGCTGACCGCGTACTCGGTCCACATGCGATCGGTGTCCTCAGGCTCGGTCAGGGGGTGCACACATGCCCACATGTGCCACTTGCCGTCCCGCCAGGCGAACACCGGGTCCTTGACGGCGCGCATCTGGTCGCCTGGCAGCATCACCGACCGCCGCGCCGGGTCGAACGCGTCCGGCGCGGACGCATCCATGACCTCGACCCGCCAGTGCTTGGTCCCCCTGGTCGCACAGCTCAGGTACATCCGCCAGGTGCCGTCCTGCGTCAGCACGAGAGCCGGCCGCTCAAGCGACTCGGCGTCCATCTCGTCCTTGGTGATCGTCTGGATCGTCTCGAAGTGCTCACCGTCCGCCGACCGCGCGATCACGACGCAGTAGCCGCGGCCCTCCCCGGCCGGACGCCTCAGACGGTAGGCGAGCACCACTCCGTGATCATCGAGCACCGCCGTCGGGCCGCCTGCCCAGTTGCCGGGTCCGCCGTCCAGCGGACTGATCACGGAGACGGAACGGGCCGGGTCCGGAGCGAGCCCGCCCGGCAGGAGAGGGAGGTCTTCGCTGATCACAGGGTGAACATTAGGCGAGTCGGGCGCCTGGTATGTCCGGTTCGGCGGTTTTGGCCGTGTCTCGTCTTTCCCGATCGACATAGTAGCTATAGTCTAACGTGGCTACTCCCGATGCGGCAGCAGGCAGCCGGAAGCTGCTGCCGGCTGGCGCGGGTGAGCCGATCATGGCGACGATTACTCAGTGGGCCCGCCGACCGGCGACTGCCCGCGGATATTGACCGAGGAATGGAGTCGGAAGTGAGCCTCCGCAGCGTCGCAGTCGTGGTCGGAAACCCAAAGCCCCGATCACGCACCTACCAGGCTGCGCACATTGTGGCGGAGCGACTGGCAGGGCGCCCCGCCGATCTGGACATAGATCTCACCGATGTGGGCGCTGCCCTGCTGGACTGGTCCGATCCGGGCGTGGCCTCGCTTGTCGCAGCCGTGCAGGACAGCGATCTGCTGGTCGTAGCGAGCCCCACATACAAGGCCAGCTACACCGGCCTGCTCAAGCTGTTCCTCGACCGGTTCGCCGGCGGATCGCTCGCGGGCGTCACGGCCGTGCCCCTGATGCTCGGCGGGCACTGGAAGCACGCGCTCGCGGCCGACATGCTGCTCAAGCCCGTCCTCGTCGAACTCGGTGCCACCTGCCCGACGGCGGGGCTGTTCCTGCTCGAGACGGAGTTCGCCGACGGGCCCGTCCTGGAAAGCTGGCTGGAACGGGCCCGTGTTCAAGTTGCCGGCAGCGCATCGGCCCGCGTTACGGCCGATCGCGCGGATCAGGCGTGACCGCATCCGGCCGCGGGCCGTGCGCGCCCGGTCGGCGCCGGCCGGGACGCTGCACCGCAAGGACTGCCGCGAATTGCCGCGCAATGCGACATTCGCAAATCGCCGCTACAGCCTGCTGATCTTTCCCGTCAAGGTGGGTAATATTGGATCAGGACCAACGGCGATCGGATTGGCCCCGGTTGCCTGCATCAGTCGGCAC
>JASHUE010000630.1:0-3241 GCA_030040195.1 Streptosporangiaceae bacterium
GCCCTGGCGGCACCCATCGCCGCGGCGGCACCCATCGCGGTGCCCATCGCCGCGCGCTCGGCGGCTGGCTTCCTGTGCTTCCCTGGCGCCCGGCGCGCCGGGGCTCGACCTAGCCGGCCAATCGCCAGCGCTACCCCGCCCCAGGTCAGATCGGAGGCTGTCGTCGCGGCCCTGGCCACGAGCGTGATCGCGACCGCCGAGCCATGCGGCACCACGGCACCGAGCGTGGCCAGCAGGATGAGATCACGCGGGCCGATCCCGCTGGGGAACACGACAAGCAGCAGCCCGGCCGAGTAGGCAAGTGCGTAGGCGCCGACCGCGAGCAGGAAGGGGTCCGGCGCGCTCGGGGTCAGGTCCGCAATCACGATCCATACCTGCAGCCCGAGGAACAGCCAGCCCAGCGCCGTCCAGCCGACCGCCGCGACCAGGCCGGGCATCGTGGGCCGGCGTTCAAGCGGCTGCATTCGTGCCAGCCTCAGGGCGCGGTCCACGAGCCTGCCGAGGATGGGCGGGTAGAGGCACAAGGCGATTACCGGGATGAATGCCAGCACCCAGCGATAGTGGCGGGCAGCCGCCGCCGAGGCCAGCGGGAGTGCCACCGCCGCAATGGCAAGACCGACCGCGATGCTGACGGCCAGCCCGATGACTATCGAGGCGCCGACGCGTCGCCGCGGCACGGCGTTGTCGTGCCCCAGCTCGACCATCGCCGCGACCGACCACACCGCGCCAGGCACGTACTTCGCCAGCTGGCCAAGGAAATTCACCCTCATGGCCGCGCGCACCGGAAGCCGGGAACCAAGATCGGCCAAGACCGTCCGCCAGGCGAGCATCATGCAGAATCCGCCGGCCATTGCCGCCAGCGCCGATGCCGCCACCGAGTACCAGTGCAGGCGGCCGAGGGCGACCTGCATCTGCGGCCACTCCGCGTATATGCCGTAGGCACAGAACCCGAGCACGAGCAGCAGGAGGCCCGCCCGCACTCGCGGGCTTGCCACCAGACGGCCAAACCTGGCCCAGCTGTGCCTATCGGTCATGACTCATGGTTCAAGTAACTGTCGCGCGAGCCGCGCCGTGATTGCCGGCCGCGCCGCGCCGACGGCTCGAGACGTACGGGCCACCTCATCCTGGTGCCGGAACTGCGGGGACCGGGATGTCGGATTTATTTTGGAACAGACCTCCCACGGCGGTGTTGGCGACGCACAATCCCGCTGGATCCGGGCTCGTAATGACGACCTGATTCGCGCTTCCCTCGACGGGCAGGTACGCGGTACCTTCGCCGCCGGTCAGGTAAAGCTGGGCCGAGTGGGCGCCGAAAGACACCGAGACGCCCTGGGCGGCAGAGGCGACGTAGTACATCCGCAGGATCCAGGGTCCGTTGGTGACTGTAGCGGTGCTGTCCAGCGGCACCGTGATGGTGCCGTTGGCCGACGGCCAGCACGTGGTTTTGCCTGGCAGCGGCTTGCTGTAGACGCCGACGATGGCGGCTGGCCACAACCGGCCATCCGGCGTGAACACCTTGAGGTTAGGGATTACGCCGTCCGGCTCGCGGATCCAGCGAATCTTCCCGATCGCCATGCTGCCAATGACCTGGCTCTCGTAGCCGCCCGTTCCGAGCAACAGCGAGGCCATCACGGTCGGCGGGGCGTGCTGATCGACGACGGTGGTGCCGGACGGGACGGATGCGACCGCCTCCTCGGCGGTGGCGATGAATGACCGGCCTGGTGCGCTCGTGGTCGAGCCGATATAGGTCTGGACCGAGTAAATAGAGCCGAGCACGAACGCGGCGAGCACGAACCCCGTCATCATGGGGGCAACCTGGCCGCGGACCACTCGCTGCTGGCGTCTTCCGTAGTAGTCAGGCCGCCCGGCCACGGGCCAGATGGCCAGGCCCAGGCAGATAACCAGGATCGGCACTGCATCAGCGACATAGTGGGTGTCCAGGCCGAGAAACACCGTCAGGGCGGGATTCAGCAGGTCTGTGCGGCCGATGATGATGGGCGCCATGTCGGCGCCGAGCAGCCACAGCGCCAGCAAGGCCCAGGCCCGCCACGCGTGCCTGCGGTACCAGATCGTGATGACGACGACTGCAGCGGCCGCCAGCAGCGCCAGCCGCATGAGCGCGGCCGGAGGAGTGGCGAACGCGTCGATGCCGTTGCCGAACCATCGCCATGGCCCGCCGAAGGCGCCAGGCACGAAGCTGTCCGTGAACAGGTCGTACATGAACGTCCCGACACCGTGCGGGGCCCCGACCTTGGTCGGCAGTGCGCCAGGGGCCGACAGCCGGATCGCGAACAGCACGGCGTAGCCGGCCAGCAGCACGCCGTACACCGTCCACGCCTTCCAGTACCGGGCCACGGACCGGAGCGCCGCCTTGAGCCACAATCCCTCGGCGAAGAAGGCGGTGGTCACTCCGAAGATGAACAAGGGCAGCAACAGCCCCTTGTCGGAGAACAGCATGCTGACGAGCAGCCACCCGGCCGCCGCGGCCATCTGCCGGACGCTTCCGGTCCGCAGGTAGCGGATGTGAGCGTCCAGGGCCATGAAGGTCGCCAGCATGAAGGTGACACCCTCGATGCCATTGGACCACCAGACCAGGTCGGGAATCGTGAGCGGGCACAGCAGGTAGATCAGCAGCGGTATGAGGATCGCGGGGCGATTCCCGAATAGCGTGCGCAGCAACCTGAGCAGGGCAAGGCAACTAGCCAGCAAGATCGCCAGGAGCACCGCTGAAACGAGCGACCAGTTGTACTCCGAGATCCTGGCCATCACCCAGGCCAGCGCGAACGGGCCCGGATCAAGATGCCCGCTCTGCACGAACATCAGGTAATTCCAGGTGAAACCCATGTGGGCCGCGCGGTCGAAGTAGGTGAAGTCGTCCTGCCAGAAGTAGAAGTGGCGCAGCACGCACGCCTTCCACACCAGCTGTGCTGCGATCAGCGCGTAGGCAGCCAGCGAGATGCCGTTCCCGCGCAGCACCCTGGCCGAGAACTCGGGCCACGTCATCGGCTCATCGGCACGCGGGTGCCTGATGGCCGGCAGGGTATCGCGATGCGGCTCTATCGTCATTGCGGGCAGGCCTCGTCACATAGCGTCAATGCGCCCACCAGCCAATCTGCCGCTTGCACGGGACTCTCGCACCGAGCGCACAGCCGAGCTTACTGACAGTACTCAGGCGAATCAAGATTTATGCCTCGTTCCGGAGCAATCACCGGCATCTTGGTCCAGCCCGGGCCGCCTGCCA
>JASHUE010000631.1:0-5274 GCA_030040195.1 Streptosporangiaceae bacterium
GCGCCGGTTGGGCACGTGAACGCGCTCACCTGCCCGATCCTGCTGCTGCAGGGACTGGACGACCCGGTCGTGCCGCCTGCGCAGTCCGAGAGCATCGCGGCCGACCTGGCTGGTTACGGCACGAGTCACGCCTATATCCCGTTCGAGGGCGAGTCTCATGGCTTCCGTAAGGCCGAGTCCATCGCGACCGCGCTGGAGGCAGAGCTGTCGTTCTACGGCCAGATCCTCGGCTTCGACCCGCCCGGTGTGCCCAAGGTCGCCATCACGACGCCCAAGGCCGGCAAGCACGCCGGCGCCCCGCGGTAGCCGACGCCGGCGCCGTTACTGCGCTCGCGGGCGGCTCGGGCCCGCCGCCATTGGTCAGCGCAGGCCAGGCAGATGATTCCGGCCTCACGACCGCAGGTAGGCCAGCACCGCGAGCACGCGGCGATGATCGGCGTCAGAAGCGGGCAGGCCGAGCTTGGTGAAGATGTTGCTGACGTGCTTCTCCACCGCCCGCTCGGAAATGACCAGCCGTTCGGCGATGCCGCTGTTCGACCGGCCCTCCGCCATCAGGCCGAGCACGTCCTGCTCGCGCGCCGTCAGGCTGGCCAGCGCCCCGGCGTGCCTGCTGGCCCCCAGCAGGTCGGTGACGACCTCCGGATCGAGCGCGGTTCCGCCGGCCGCGACCCGGCCGAGCGCGTCGATGAACTCGCGAACGTTCGCGACCCTGTCCTTGAGCAGGTACCCGACTCCCGCGGCGCCGCCGCCGGAACGCATCCCGAGCAGGTCGGCGGCATAGCGGGTCTCGATGTACTGCGAGAACACCAGTATCCCCAGGCCCGGGTGGTCACGCCGGATCGCGATGGCCGCGCGCAGCCCCTCGTCGGTGTAGCCCGGCGGCATCCGCACATCGACGACCGCAAGGTCGGGCCTGTGCTCGTCGACGGCCGCGCGTAGTGCCTCCGCGTCGCCCACCGCCGCGGCGACTTCATGCCCGTGCTCGGTCAGGATCTCGATCAGGCCGACCCTGACCACCGCGGAATCCTCGGCAATCACGACGCGCATGCCAGCCTGGCCGCCCTTCATGCATGGGATGGCAGCTCCACCGTCACGACGGTCGGGCCGCCGCGCGGGCTGCTGATGTCCATCCGGCCGTCCACGGTCCTGATGCGGTCGGCGAGGCCGCGCAGGCCGCCGCCGGCGTCCATGCTGGCTCCGCCCTGGCCGTCGTCGGTAACGCGGACCCGCAGCAGGCCGGGGACGTGAACGGCCTCGAGGGTAGCGTGCCGGGCGCCGCTGTGCTTGGCCACGTTGGCCAGCAGTTCGGCCGCGCAGAAGTACGCGATGGTCTCGATCGCGGCCGACGGCCGTTCGCCGATGTCGACGACCAGCTCAACCGGAAGGGCGCTGCGCGCGGCCAGCGTTGCCAGCGCGTCGGCAAGGCCGTTGTCGAGTACCGGCGGGTGAATGCCCCGCGCCAGCACCCTCAGCTCGGTGATCGCCTCGATCGCGCCGCGGTGCGCCGCGTCGACGAGTTCTACCGCGCGATCGAGATCGGCCGCCGTCAGCCCGCCCTCTGTGCTGCCGCCGAGCTTCTCCTTGGCCAGGCCCAGCTTCATCGCCAGCCCGACAAGCTGCGCCTGGGCGCCGTCGTGCAGATCACGCTCGATGCTGCGCAGCCGGGCGGCCGAGTCGTCCACCGCGTGTGCCCTGGATTTCTGCAGGTCGCGTACCCGCTCGGCCAGCGTGGACGGCCCGAGGAGGCTGCGGATCAGTGACCGGTCGACGGCGACGGCCGCGTTTGTGAGGCGAGGCGCAGCGAGCAGGGCCACCGCCCCGAGCAGCATGAGCAAAAGGTGAATCGCCACGTACCGAAAAACGTGGGCGACGGGGTGCCCTTCCTGCAGCCAGATCAGCGAGGTCAGGCCGGCCACCCCGCCGATCCAGGTGAGCCCGACGGCGGCGAGGCCGAGCAGGCTGACCGGCACCTTGAGTGCCACGTAGGCGCGGGCTCGCCAGGCGGGCTTGTCGCGGATCGCGGCTTCGAGCCAGCCGCTGTGGGTCTTCAGCTCGCTGATCGTGATGCCCTCGCTGGCGGCCAGTTCGGCGATGCGCGACGCCGGCACGCCAGTCACCTCGAGCCGGTTCAGCTGCAGCTTGACCTTGCCGCCCTCGGCCGCGGCGAGACTTGCCAGCGCGCCGGCATCGGGCGTCTTGACGTGCACGTGCGGTACCGGGCGCATCGGCGGCGGTGCCGGAACCCGCTCGCCCAGGATCCGGTCGGCGAGCTCCCGGTTGGCCGTCCCGAGGCCGCGCGCGACAGGGGTGGACACGAAGAGCAGCATCGGATGCCAGACAGTGCTCATGAGGACGACGAACCCGCCGATGGCCACCGGGACGTTGAGGATCGCGTACCCGAGGTCGACCCAGGCGTGGAGGGTGAACGGCGCCCGCACAAGGCCGCGGATGCCCAGCCCGCCTGTCCTGGACGCCGGTGCCGTCATAAGGCGATTGTCCTCCCTGGCGACGGAGATCTCTCCGCGAGAACGGCGGCGGCGGCCACGCGGTTCGGTGCCGACAAGGAAGAGGTCCGCTGCGGGCTTACTCATGCCTCGATGCTCACAGCCCTAGGGCAGCAACGTCGAGGGTGGCGCCACCCGAATCGGCGGTACGGCCGGCCGAACCCGTGGTACGGCTAGCACGGTGCCGCGCCGCGAGATTGCCGGCGGAACTCGGTGACTACCGGGCGAACTCGGTGGCCCGCGACTCGCGGATGACCGTGACCCGGATCTGCCCGGGGTAGGTCAGCTCATCCTCGACCTGCTTGGCCACATCCCGCGCGATGACCTGAGCCTGAATGTCGTCGACGTCGCCCGGCTTGACCATCACCCGGATCTCGCGTCCGGCCTGCATGGCGAACACCTTCTCGACGCCGTCCTGGGCCAGGGCGATCTGCTCCAGCCGCTCCAGGCGCTTCACGTAGGCCTCAAGCGACTCGCGCCTGGCGCCGGGCCGACTGCCGCTGATGGCGTCGGCGGCCTGCGTCAGCACCGCCTCGACCGTACGCACTTCCACCTCGTTGTGGTGGGCCTCGATGGCGTGCACCACGTCCTCGGGCTCACCGTATTTGCGCGCGATCTCCGCGCCGATCAGCGCGTGGCTGCCCTGTACCTCGTGCGTCAGCGCCTTGCCGATATCGTGCAGCAGCGTGCAGCGCTTCATCAGCACCGGATCGAGCCCGAGCTCGCTGCCCATCATGCCGGCGATGTGCGCGGACTCGATGAGGTGCTTCAGCACGTTCTGGCCATAGGACGTGCGGTACCGCAGCCGCCCGAGCAGGTTGGTGAGCTCGGGGTGCATGTCGGTGATGCCAACGTCGATGAGCGCGTCCTCGCCGGCTCGGATGCACAGCGCCTGGATCTCGGCCTGGCTGCGCTCGTATGCCTCCTCGATCCGCTGCGGATGGATCCGGCCGTCGAGCACGAGCCGCTCCAGCGTCAGCCGGCCGACCTCACGTCGCACCGGATCGAAACACGACAGGAGAACCGCCTCGGGGGTGTCGTCGATGATCAGGTTTACACCGGTCACGGATTCGAACGCCCGGATGTTGCGGCCCTCGCGGCCGATGATGCGACCCTTCATCTCATCACCGGGCAGATGCAACACCGAGACCACCGACTCGCTCGTCTGCTCGCTGGCGATCCGCTGGATGGCGAGCGTGACTATCTTGCGAGCTCGCTTGTTGCCCTCCTTCTGCGCCTCGCCTTCGATGTCGCGGACAAGGACCGCCGCATCTCGCTTGGCCTGGTTCTCGATCACGGCAACAAGCTCGGCCTTCGCCTGATCAGCCGTCAGCCCGGCGACCCGCTCGAGTTCCGCCTGCCGCTGCGCCCTGAGCTGCTCGAGGTCGGCCCGCTGGCGATCCAGCGCGTCCCGTCGGGCGTCCAGGTCGCTGGCCCGCTCCTCCGCCTTCCGTGCCGACTCCTCAATGCGCTGCTCCCGCTCGGCCAGCCGGTCCTCGCGCCGTTCCATCTCATCCCGCAGCCGCCTCGACTCGTCCTTGGCTGCGTTCGCCTCGTCTCTGGCGATCCTGGCGTCGGCATCGGCCTGCACCCGGGTCTCGGTCGCAGCAGCCTCGGCCTTGGTGACGATGGCGGCCGCGTCGCGGTCCGCGTTGGCGCGGACCTCGGCCGCGTAGCTGGTTGCTGCCGCCTCCAGGCGCGCACGATCAGCTTCTGTGAGCTGACGATCACTATCGGAACGAGGGGTGGCCGTGGCCAGCGGCATCCCCCGGCGAAGCAGCGTCACCAACACTGCAAGGGCGCCCACCGCGGCGAGGCACCCGATGACTGCCAGTGCCAGTCCAACTCCGGCGTTCACAACGCGCCCCTCTCCGCCGCGGCTTACGCGGCCCATGGGCAGGCACGAATGCCTGCGGCGAGGGGTACTGCCCGGACAAGAACTCACCCGCCTGGCGGATGCCGATCGACGTGCTTCTGGTGTAGCTGACCGGGGCGACATGCCGCACGCCTATGTCGCTCTGCCAGATCCCCAGTGTCACGGAACGCGCCGGTGCAGCGGTGCCGCATCGGACTGCGCTACTTCTGCGTCTGCACTCCTTCCGCCCGCCTGCTGCGGTACAGTTTCGGTCGCCCTCCCTGGCCACCGCCTCAGGTCGGCGTCAACTGCCGTCTCTGCTAGTTGGCGCAGTTCAGCGGCCTTACCTGGCTGGCCGCTGTCCTGCCGCTCGTATTTTTGAACGTCCTTATACGCCGGATCGCCTTGCACGGAGCAAAAAAACCTCGCTGCCGTGAGGCTAAGCGCAGATAACGATTTGAGCAAGCAAGCCTAATGATCTTGGTGTGCCCGGTGCCCTGTTCTCAGGGCTAAGCGGTGCCGTCATGGCCGCCGAGGGCTCCTGGATCACTACCCCGGGGGTCCCCTCCCGCGAATCGTCAGCAGTTACTCAGGGGTGAGCAGGTCGTCGATGGAAGCGACGGCCACAGCGTCCTGGGCTAGTGCTGCAAGTCGCGGGTCCACCGTGACCAGGGCGTCAGCCTGCAGCCGGGTGAGCGCGAGATACTCGGCGTCCCTGACCGTGTCCCAGTCGTGCTCGCGCGCTACCTGCCATGCGGTACGGCGCGACACCCGGTCACCGAGCAGCCGTATCTTTACCTCGGTAATCCGCTCGTGGGTTTCCAAGGCTGCCGCTTCGGTGCGCTTGCCTGCCCGAACGTCGTGCAGCAGCAGCTCCAGCGCTTCCGACCGAACTGAGTTCGGCGCGACCAGCTG
>JASHUE010000632.1:0-5309 GCA_030040195.1 Streptosporangiaceae bacterium
TTGGCACGGTGATCCTCCTGCCGGAATTGCTGCCGATCGTTCCGGTTACGGCGGTGCACAGGCTGCCGGCGGCCGCGCAGCAAAGCGCTGCCGTCGGCAACACGGTCGGCTGGCCGCAGCTAACCCGGGCAGTGGCGGCGCAGGATGCGGCCCTGGTACGTGCGGGCGAGCGGCCAACGTCAATCTTCACCGGCTACTACGCGGAGGCTGGCGCGCTCGACGTGCTGGGAGGTGGCTACCACCTGCCGCCGGTGCTGTCGGGTCACAACGCGTACTGGATGTGGGGACCGGGTCAGGCCTCGGACCGAACCGTGCTGGCGGTCGACGCGCTCGGCCAGCTGCGGCCGTACTTCGCGGCGTGCAAGCTCCTGATGACCTGGAACCCGCCGTATCACGTGAGCAACGACTGGACCGGGATCCAGATCGGCGTCTGCACCGGCCCGACGGCCGGCTGGCATGCCCTGTGGCCGCACCTGCGGCACTACGGCTGACGCGACTCCCGGGGCGGCTCTTCCGGAAGCCGAGCCATCCCGTGCGGTCACCCGAGAATCCCGGCTGCGAACAACAGGACGTTCCGGTCATGATGGTCCATGGGCAACGAGACGGGCGGCACCGCGCTTGACCGCGCCGGACCGGCGGCTGATCCGAAGCTCGGTCCGATGAGCGAGTACTACGAGCTTGGCAATGAGGCCGACCGGCTCGCCGAGTCGGCCCAGGGTCGGCTGGAGTTCGATCGCACCAAGGAGATCGTGCTCAGGTCGCTGCCGACGGCGCCCGCGACTGTGGCCGATATCGGCGGCGGACCCGGCCGGTATGCGCTCTGGCTCGCTGATCTCGGCTACCGGGTCATCCACCGGGATTTGATGCCGCTGCATGTCAGCCAGCTCACGGCCGCTGCGGGCCCGGAACCCGCGATCGACTCCCGAGTCGCCGACGCTCGCGAGCTAGACCTGACCGACGCCTGCGTCGATGCGGTCCTGCTGCTCGGCCCGCTGTATCACCTGGAGCGCGAACCTGACCGGCTGCAGGCTCTGCGGGAGGCCGGACGGATCGTGCGGCCCGGAGGGCCGATCTTCGCCGCGGCAATCTCGCGCTGGGCAGCGCGGCTGGACGGAATCCTGCGGCTGCGGATCTATGAGAAGTACCCGCAGATGGCCGAGGTGGTCGACGGCGTTGAGCGCACTGGCGTGCTTGAGCCGCTGCACCCCGGCTCGTTCTGCGGCTTTACGCACCGGCCGGACGAACTTGCGCAGGAGGTGCTGGCGGCCGGGCTCGAGGTGACGGACCTGGTCTGCGTCGAGGGCGCCTCGTTCCTTGTTGGTGACCTGGCCGATCGGATGGCTGATCCCGGCGCGTGGCGCATCGTGCTGGGCGCCGCCCGAGCGCTGGAGCGCGTGCCCGAGCTGATGGGGATCGGCCCGCATCTGATGGTGACGGCGCGGCGCCCTTAGGCGGCTCGGGTAGCCTGGCCCGCGTGCGGCTGACTACCTTCTGGGACCGGATGCGGGCGCAGTTCGGCGAGACCTATGCCGACAGCGTCGCCAGGGACTACGTCCTTGCTGGTCTCGGCGGCCGGACGGTGTACCAGGCCCTGGACGACGGCGTGGATGCCAAGGACGTCTGGCGGGCCGTATGCGAGGCATTCAAGGTGCCCGAGCGGCTGCGGTGATCGCGGCTCGCCGGTGCCTCGGCGAACCCTGGCTGGGCGCGCCGTGGTGATCGGTCCCGAGCACCGCCGGCTGGTGCTCATATCCGGACCGCCAGGGTCGGGCAAGACAACGATAGCTGGACCGCTGGCGGCCGAGCTCGGCTTCCCGCTGCTGGCCAAGGATCGGATCAAGGAGACCTTGCACGACTGCCTGGCGCAGGACGAGCCCGACCTGGACTGGTCCCGGCGACTCGGGGCGGCCTCGATCGAACTGCTGTGGGCGCTGGCGGCGGACGCGCCCGCCGTCGTGCTCGAGGCGAACTTCTGGCCGGACGATCCGCGCGTCCGGGAGCGGCTCGCCGCGCTGGCCGCCGGGCCCGTCGAGGTGTTCTGCAAGTGCCCGCCGCAGGTATATCGGCGCCGCTACGCCGAGCGGGCGAGCTCGCGTCACGTCGTCCACGTCGACAGCCACCGCCCGCAGCTGCCCGACGAGGTGTTCGCCCGGTCAGACCGGCCGGTAGGCCTTGGCGTCGTCCTCACCGTCGACACCACGACACCAGTGGACATCCGCGCGCTAGCGCGCGAGGTCCGGGAGTGGCTGCCGTAGCCCTCTTTTAGTGCGCCGGTCAGCGAGGCCCGCGAGTGTTGCGGCCACAGGTCTGGCCCGTCATCCTTGGGCTGTCCCACATTGACGACCGGGTAACGGGCCACCCAAAGTACCGGTCGAGTGCGGCCAAGGCCAGGGCGGCGGCGCCAAGTCGCATCGCCAAGCCGATGGGAGAGCAGCGTGAAGACCAGGGCAGCAGTGCTGTATGACGTCGGCAAGGAATGGGAAATCGTCGAGCTGGAGCTTGACCCGCCCAAGCAGAACGAGGTCCTGGTGCGCTTCGTTGCGTCGGGCCTGTGTCACTCCGACTACCACCTGCAGACCGGCGACATTCCGGTTCGCTACCCGATCGTCGGCGGCCACGAGGGCGCCGGCATCGTCGAGGAGGTCGGCCAGGGCGTGTCCCGGCTGAAGCCAGGCGATCACGTGGTCTGCTCGTTCCTGCCGGTATGCGGCCACTGCCGGTTCTGCTCCCGCGGTCAGACCAACCTGTGCGACCTTGGCGCTTTCTTCGTTGACAACTGCCTGCCGGACGGCACGTTCCGCTTGCACCATGACGGCGAGGACTTCGGACAGATGTGCCTGCTCGGCACGTTCTCCCAGTACGCAACCCTCTCGGTGCACTCCTGCATCAAGGTGGATGACGACCTGCCCCTGGAGACTGTGGTGCTCGCGGGCTGCGGCGTGCCGACCGGCTGGGGCACGGCCGTCAACGCTGGCGGCGTGCGTGCAGGCGACACCGTGGTTGTCTACGGCGTGGGCGGGGTCGGGATCAACGCCGTGCAAGGCGCAGCATTCGCGGGCGCTCAGCACGTGATCGCGGTTGACCCGTTGCCGAACAAGCGCGAGATCGCCGCACGGCTCGGCGCCACCCACACGGCCGCCGGCGCGGACCAGGCCCAGGAACTCATCACCGAGCTGACGCGGGGCGTCGGCGCCGACCATGCGCTGGTCACCGTGGGCGTGGTGACCGAGGACGTGATCCGCGCAGCGTTCACCGCCGTCCGCAAGCACGGCAGCGTCATCGTGACCGGCATAGCCGGCCCTGGCAAGATCACCATTCAGCTGCCCAGCTTCGAGCTCACGCTCTTCGAGAAGCAGATCAAGGGCGCCCTGTTCGGTGGCGGCAATCCGTTCGACGAGATCCCGCGGATGCTCGACCTCTATCGCTCCGGCCGGCTCAAGCTGGACGAGCTCGTCACCACGCGCTACCGGCTGGAGGATGTCAACCAGGGCTACCAGGATCTGCTGGACGGCAAGAACGTCCGCGGCGTGCTGATCCACGAGCACTGAGCGCGGTGCGTTGACTCGGCCCGCCGGCGTGCTGGGGCCAGGTCGGGTTGCGGTCGTCACCGGCGCGGCGAGCGGCATCGGCTTTGGCCTGTGCGAGCGCTTCGCGGCCGAAGGCATGCGGGTCGTGATGGCCGACGTGGAGGTCCCGGCGCTGCGCGAAGCGGCGGACAGGCTGTCCGGGCGGGGAGCCACCGTGCTGCCGGTGCCGACCGACGTCTCAAGCCCGGACCAGGTCGACGTCCTGCGCGATGAGGCCGTTCGCGCGTTCGGTGCCGTGCACCTGCTGTGCAACAACGCCGGCGTCGGCGGCTCGCACGGACCACTGTGGCTGATCCCGCAGGGCGAGTGGGACTGGGTGCTCGGGGTGAATCTTGGCGGTGTGATCAACGGCGTGCGGTCGTTCATCCCGTTGCTGCTGGAGCAGGACACAGCCCACGTCCTGAACACCGCGTCGGTCTTTGGCGTGTTCGCCGGCGCGCTTGGCCCTTACGGCATCTCCAAGCACGCGGTGGTGGCGCTGAGCGAGACGCTGCACTTCCAGCTGCGCTCAATCGGCGCGCGGGTTGGCGTGTCGGTGCTGTGCCCCGGCGCGGTGCGGACGAACTTCGGGACGTCGGCGCGCAACCGTCCCGCCTCGGCCGGGCCCTTGCCGGGGTCAAGCGAGGCTGCTCAGGCCAGCGCGGAGCGGTTTCAGCAGCTTGCGGCCGCCGGAATCGATCCCGCTGAGGTGGCCGACATCGTGGTGGCGGGGATCCGCGAGCCGCGTTTTTACATCCTGACCTCAAGTAACCGGAACGAGGCGGTCCGGAGGCGGGGCGAGGAGATCGTCGCAGGGACCCCGCCGACGACGCCGTTCCCGTGAGACGCTCGGCTGCCGTCAGACTCCAGCGGACTTAGGCCCAGACGGTCTTGTCGAGGAAGTCCTCGACTGCCGTCATGACCTGTTCCAGGACCGCGGCGGACTTCGAGAGCCGGCCTGGCACCAGCATTGCGTGGTCAGCGCCGTCTATCTCGACGACGTTGGCGGTGACCAACTGGGCGATGCGGCCGTCCCAGTACGGGTCGGCGGTGCCGCCAACCAGCAAACTCGGACCGGCCGATCGTTCCAGCGCAGCGGCGGTCGACTCGTCTGTCAGAAGCGGGGTGAACCAGATCGCCGCCAGCGCGCGGTCAGCCGTGACCGGCGCAGACAGCGACCCGAGGGACTTGCCGACCACCAGCGGCGCGGCTCCGGTGGCCGCCGCAAGCTCGTCCGCTGCCGCCGCCACCGTCGACGCGACCATCTCTCGCTGCGCGCCGATGCCGGCACTGGCCACAAGCTCCCATGTGACTGGCCTGACCAAGCCGCCGCGACGTTCCACCGCGAGCCGGGTAAACATCAGCAGCGGAATGTGAATGCTGTTGTTTCCGCCGGGCGCCAGGACGGCCGAGCGTCTCGGCTGCGGTGTCGGCATGAGTTTGATGCTATGACCCCGGGGGGCTCGCAACCGACGGGTGCCGGGTCGAGTGGCAGAAAGATCATTACGCGGCCGGCCGCGCCCCGAACAAGGTGGTGGAGCCGTCCATGGGAGTGGCACAGATCGCGTGACCTGGCACCGGGCAAAATTTCGTGGACGTGCGGCGTGTCGCTTCATGATCGAACAATTGTTCGTTACAGTAACCAGTGATGGCAGTCATCTGTGCTCGTGCGGTGACCGTGAGACGCGGGGCGCCGAGACTGTCGGAGGCAGCGCGTAGCGTCTCCGCCAGCATCAGATGACG
>JASHUE010000633.1:0-4839 GCA_030040195.1 Streptosporangiaceae bacterium
GAACGAGCTGACGTCGCGGGCGTCGATCTCGCTGAGGTCGCTGACCATCTCCTTGAGGCCTTCTTCACCCTCAGCGCCGAAGTAGAACCTCCGCAGCCATGGCACCCGCTCGGCTTCGCCGTTGGCGATGTCGTCGAGCGCATCCTCCATTCGCGCGGTGAACTCATAGTCGACTAGGTGCGCGAAGTGCCGCTCAAGCAGCGTCACCACAGCGAACGCCACGAACGACGGTACGAGCGCGCTGGCCTTCTTGAAGACGTAGCCGCGGTCAAGAATCGTGCTAATGATCGAGGCGTAGGTGGACGGCCTGCCGATCTCGCGGTCTTCTAGTTCCTTGATCAGCGTGGCCTCGGTGTACCTGGCCGGCGGTCTCGTCGCATGCTCGGCGGGCTTGAGGCTGTCCTCGATCACACGCAGTGGCTCGCGCTCGACCAGCGGCGGCAGGCGTCGCTGGCTGTCGTCGCGCTCGGCGTCGTCGTCGGCTCCCTCGACGTACGCCTTGAGGAAGCCGTAGAAGCTGATGATCTTTCCGGAGGCACCGAACTCGGCTTCCTCGTTCGACGAGGAGCGCCCAGCCACCCGGACCGACACCGACTCGCCGGTCGCGTCCTTCATCTGCGAGGCGACGGTGCGCTTCCAGACCAGGTCGTAAAGGCGCAGTTCGTCGCCGGAAAGCCCGGCGTGCGCCGGCGTCTTGAACGAGTCGCCGGCCGGCCGGATCGCCTCGTGCGCCTCCTGCGCGTTCTTGACCTTGCTGTCGTAGATCCGGGGCTTGTCGGGCACGTACTCGGCGCCGTAAAGCTGGCGCGCCTGGCTGCGCGCCGCGTTCAGTGCGGTCTGCGACAGGGTGACGGAGTCCGTCCGCATATAAGTAATGTGGCCGTTCTCGTACAACCGCTGCGCGATCGACATCGTGTACTTCGCCGAGAAGCCCAGCTTGCGGGACGCCTCCTGCTGCAGCGTCGTCGTGCGGAACGGCGCGTATGGCTTCCTGGTGTAGGGCTTGCGCTCGACCGACTTCACGGCGAAGGACGACCCAGTCAGCCGGCCGGCCAGCGCCGCGGCAGCGTCCCCATTCAGGTGCAGGACCGCGCTGCCATTGCCGTCGGCCGACCGCAACTCGCCGGACGAGCTGAAGTCGCGCCCCTGCGCAACCCGGCGCCCGTCCACCGAGATCAGGGTGGCGGTGAACCGGTCGACGTCGTTCTCGTCGAGCGCGTCGGCCCGGATCTTCGCGAACTCGGCTTCGAGATCCCAGTACTGCGCCGGGCGGAACGCGATCCGCTCCCGCTCCCGGTCGACCACTAGCCGCACTGCGACGGACTGCACCCGGCCAGCCGACAGCTGCGGCATGACCTTCTTCCACAGCACCGGCGAGACCTCGTACCCGTACAGCCGGTCGAGCACGCGCCGAGTCTGGTAGGCCTCCACCAGTCCCTGGTCGATCTCGCCCGGATTCGCGACGGCACGGGCAATCGCCTCGGGAGTGATCTCGTGGAAGACCATCCGCCGGGTCGGCACTCTCGGCTTCAGCTCTTCCTTCAGATGCCAGGCAATGGCCTCGCCCTCGCGATCTTCATCTGTGGCGAGGTACAGCTCGTCCGCGTTCTTGAGCAGTTGCTTGAGCTTGCTGACCTGCTGCTTCTTATCCGAGTTAACGACATACAGAGGCTCGAAGTCGTGGTCGACGTCCACGCCGAGGCGAGCCCATGCCTCGTTGCGGTACTTAGTCGGAATCTCGGCAGCTTTATCGGGCATGTCACGAATGTGGCCGATGCTGGACTCGACCACGTACCCCTTGCCCAGGTAACCAGCGATGGTCCGGGCCTTGGCCGGCGACTCGACAATCACCAGCTTGCTGCCCCCGTTCACCCCGGACCTGCGGGTGCCAGCGGATTCCTCGGTCCCTGCTGCCACGTCTCCCACCTTTTACTTACGCCAACCGTCCAGGAGGCTACCGCAGGTCGTCCTGCAGCCACCCGGCGCTCTGGCCCTTCCGTAAGGGATACCGCTTCCGCCCAGACATATCACCTGACGGCGTACAACCCCGTTCCCTCACAAGGAAGGTAACTTGCGAGCGGCGCCAGCATGTTCCCTGACCCTTCGCTGCGGATTCCCTCAAGGTGATTGAACCATCCCGCTCATCGCGCACAATAAGTTGATGGCGGAGTACTCCTACCTGTCGCTCTATATACCGCGCGGCACCTCAAGGGACGCGGCCAGGCGAATGCTGACCGATCACGCTGAATACGGCCACTGGGAACTGTCTCGCCTGCGGCTGTATCCGGACGGAAGCCGCAAGGCCACGCTACGGCGAAGGATCATCCGCCAGCGTCGTAGCCCGCTGACATCAGCGGTGGGCTACGCGAGCGCGGGACCGACCCCGATCGCTGAGCCTAACCAGTCAGGCCCGCCGGGCTGAACTGGCGGGCCTCATCGGGTGGGTGGCCGGACCTCGCGCAAGCGCCGGCGGCGGGCCTGACTGGGGCCTGGGTGATCAGCTGCGGGCCTCGAGCGGGACGGCCGCTAACCGGCCGGTCATCCTGTTAGCCCGCCGCACCGATGGTGCCGCGTGCCTCGGCCGGCGGCGGATCTCTGATCGGCGGTCGGCATCGGAAGTGGTCATCCTGTGCTTGCTGCGATGACCGGACCGGCCAGGCTGATCACGACCGGCGCCGTCGCTCGTCGTTCCCGGCAAGAAGACATCGTTAATGTCCACGGCGTCCAAGAGGTCAACGCTCGCCAACGGTCCGAACGGGTCAATGATCGTCGCCGGGTCGAGGCTCGTCGCCGGTCCGAACGGGTCAACTCTCGCGACCGGATCGAACGGGTCGCCGCCAGTTGGCGCCGCGTACAGTTCACCGGCCGCGACAGGCCACGAGGCGAGGGCCTCGGCCTCGGGGGCGAAGAGGACAGCGATCGGTCCGCCGTCGCGCATGTTGGTCACGGCGAGGCCGGTCACGGCCGGACTGGTCATCGCGGGGTCGGTCACGGCCGGACTGGTCGCGGCAAGATCTGTGACGTCCGGGGCAGGGTCGTAATCGACCGGCGTCGCGAAGTAATCGCGCTGGACCTTGGAACGCCGCTCGCCGGTACCCCACATACCGTCCCTGGTCGACAGCCGGGCGCGATGGAGCAGGCGGGGGGCGGCGACAACCAGGCAGCAAGCTCCGGTCGCCAGCGCGCCAACGGCAAAGCCGTCGATAGCGCCGGGCGCGATGCCGTGCAGTATGCCGCTACCAAAGACGAAGGCGGTTTCTCGAGCCGTGACTGCAGCCAATGTGCTCATCAGCCTGTCCTGTTCCTTAGCGATTGCCGCTGTTAGCGAGTCTTGACCGAGAAGTCCTCCGCCTATCAGCGCTGTGTTTTCGATTGCTTACTAAGAGTTACCTCTGTGGAGCTGTCGGAGCCCTGGCCCGGAGTTGGCGCTTTTCGCGGCTAGCTCGCGGACACGGGCGCTGTGTTAGTTAGGTACCAGCCGACGCGGGCGGGCGACCCCACGGGACACCATTGCCGCGGTTCGTTCCGCCTGGGCAGTAGCGGCCCAGGGTGGCCCGTTGTGCCGGGAGGCCGTTGAGCGCCGAGCCACCGAGCTCGCGTCGTTTTGACGCAGCCAAGCGGATGGGGCGGCGATGGTCAAAGACCGCTGGCAGCACCCAGATACATCAGCGGTGGCTAAGGACAGGTGGCTTCGCCGGGCGGGCGCGTTAGCGGTGGCCACGGCCTGGCGCGTCGTCTTTGCAGCGCCGATAGCCGTGGCCACCTGGGCGGGCGAGTACCCGCGGTCGACCGAGGGGATGAAGCGACCCAGGTGACAGGCCCGCGCGCTGCTGGTCGCGGCGCCGTGCCGCCGCGAGCTGGCGCGGCTAAAGACCAGCGAACCTAGGCTCTGACCCTGTTCCGGCAACACAGGCGATCCTCCTCCTCGGCCGGCTAGCGGAAGCCATTCTGGGCAAGCAATCCTGCCCAGAATGCTCCGCCGTGGCACGAGGCCGCTGACCGGCGCGCTTTGGAAAGGGGTACGCGCCGGGGGGGTTCAGCCCCGCACAGGGAGTTACGATAGCACTACTCAACGTGCATGCGTCAAAAAACGAAAAGACGCTCCCGTCCGGACACGTCGGCTGCGGATGATTAGACCCGGCAATACGCCACGACCTGCGCTAACGGCTAGCAGCGGTCAAGGAAATTGTCGAGGACCCTTGTGCCGAACTTCAGGGCCGACACTGGCACGCGCTCGTCGACGCCGTGGAACATGCCGGCGAAGTCGAGTTCGGCAGGCAGACGGAGCGGCGTGAAGCCGAAGCACCGGATGCCGAGCCGCGAGAAGGACTTGGCGTCGGTGCCGCCAGACAGGCAGTACGGGACCATCCGTCCCTCAGGATCCTCGGCCAGCAAGGCCTCGCGCATCGCCGAGACCAGGTCGCCGTCGAAGGAGGTCTCGACCGCAACATCGTGATGGACGAACTCGCGCCGGACGCCCGGCCCGGCCAGCGCGTCGATCTCGCCGAAGAATTCCTCCTCATAGCCCGGGAGGAACCGCCCGTCGACCTGCGCGGTGGCAACCTGCGGGATGACGTTGACCTTGTAGCCGGCCGACAGCATGGTCGGGTTCGCGGTATTGGTCAGGGTCGCTCCGACCATCTTCGAGATCGACCCCAGCTTGGCCAGCGTGGCGCCGGGGTCATCTGGATTGAAGTCGACGCCGAGGGCCCGGCAGGCCTCCCTGGCAAAGGCGAAGGCGGCCTCCGTCTCCCTGATCGGCCACTCGTGCCTGCCGATCCTGGCAATTGCCTCGGCAACCTCGGTGACGGCGTTATCCGGCTGGAGCATCGAGCCGTG
>JASHUE010000066.1:0-2720 GCA_030040195.1 Streptosporangiaceae bacterium
CTGGCCGTAACCGGGCTGGCCGTAGGGCTGCCCGTAGCCAGGCTGTCCGGAAGGCTGGCCGTAACCGGGCGGGGGCGGATAGCCGGACGGACCGTAGGCAGGGTGATAACCGGGCTGGCCGGAGCCGGGTGCGCCCGAACCCGGCGGCGGTCCCGGCTGGCTCCAAGGGCCAGGCTGGCCTGGTACCTCGCTGTTGGTCATGTCCGCGCTCCTCATCGACCGCGTCCGCGGCTAGTCACGCTGGCCGCCAAGCGGGGCTGGCTCGCGCCAATACTTGCACGCTCCTGCCCGAGATGTTCGGCCAAGCATGTTACGAAATCACATAATCCCGCCGAAGCGGAACGTCAGTTTCGCGGCGGCGCGGGCTCGTCGCGCTACTGCCCGTGATGGGTGACACTCGGGACATGACGACTAGCAGCCCGCCGAGTGCCTTGCGCTGGCTGGAGACGCGGGAAGGCCCCGCCATCGAACTACTCGACCAGACCAGGCTGCCGGCTGTGGAATCGGTCCTGACCTGCACCGATGTCCCGCAGCTAGTAGACGCGATCAGGCGTCTCGCCGTCCGCGGAGCACCGCTGCTCGGGGTCGCCGGTGCCTACGGAGTCGCGCTGGCTGCCGCGCGCGGCGACGACGTACCGGCTGCCGCGACCGCGCTTTCCGGGGCCCGGCCGACCGCGGTCAACCTGGCCTGGGGAGTCGGCCGGGCGCTCGAGGCGTGGCAAACGACTGGCGGGCGGACCGAGCCCGTTCCCGGCAAGATGACAGGTGCCCAGGCCGCACTGGCAGAGGCGAGGGCGATCGCCGAGGCGGATGCGGCCGCAAGTGCGGCGATGGCCGAGCACGGTCTGGGCCTGGTCAGGCCGGGGGCGCGGATCTTGACCCATTGCAACACCGGCGGCCTGGTGTCGGCCGGCGAAGGTACCGCATTCGCCGTGATTCTGGCGGCGCACCGGGCCGGGCGGCTGGCAAAGCTCTGGATCGACGAGACCAGGCCACTGCTTCAGGGCGCGCGGCTGACCGCGTGGGAGGCGGGGCGGGCCGGGATTGAGCACGCCATACTCGCCGACAGCGCGGCTGCGTCGCTGCTGGCGAGCGGTCACGTCGACCTTGTGCTCACCGGCGCCGATCGGATTGCCGCCGACGGCAGCGTGGCCAACAAGGTGGGGACCTACGGGCTTGCGGTGCTCGCCAGGCGGCATGACGTGCCGTTCGTCGTCGTAGCTCCGGTATCGACGGTCGACCTCAGCACGCCTGACGGGGCCGGCATCGAGGTGGAGTTCCGGGCGGATGAGGAGGTGGCCAGGCTGGCGGGTCAGCCGGTCGCTCCGGCCGGGACCCGGGCTTGGAATCCGGCCTTCGACGTGACCCCGCCGTCGCTGATCACGGCCATCGTGACTGAACGCGGGCTGATAAAGCCCGTCACTCCAGGTAATCTCCAAAGTCTAAGCGCCGGCACCGGGGACATGATGGGTCCCCAACCGGCCCGCTACGTGGAACGATGAGGTACATGAAGGGTCGCGTGCTGGTCGTCGATGACGACGCTGCTCTCGCTGAAATGCTCGGCATCGTGCTGAGGGGTGAGGGATTCGAGCCAACATTCGTGGCCGACGGAGACAGGGCACTGGAGGTCTTCCGAGAGTCCAGGCCTGATTTGGTCCTGCTGGACCTGATGCTGCCCGGCATGGACGGCATCGATGTCTGCCGGCAGATCCGGGCCGAGTCGGGAGTGCCGATCGTGATGCTGACGGCCAAGAGCGACACGGTGGACGTGGTGCTTGGCCTTGAGTCGGGCGCCGATGACTACATCGTGAAGCCCTTCCAGTCCAAGGTCCTGATCGCCAGGGTGAGGGCCAGGTTGCGGCGGACGGATGAGCCCGCCCCGGAGACGCTGACGATCGGCGACGTGACGATCGACGTGGCCGGGCACTCGGTGAACCGGGCGGGCGAGCCGCTGAACCTCACACCGCTGGAGTTCGACCTGCTCGTCGCACTTGCCCGCAAGCCCCGCCAGGTGTTCACCAGGGAAGTCCTGCTTGAGCAGGTGTGGGGATACCGCCATGCGGCCGATACCCGGCTGGTCAACGTGCACGTGCAGCGGCTGCGGGCGAAGATCGAGAAGGACCCGGAGCGGCCCGAGATCGTCGTGACCGTGCGCGGCGTTGGCTATAAGGCGGGCCCGGGCTGATCGGGCGCGGAGATGGCCGAGCGCCCTGGCTGTGGCTGAAGGGCAGCCTGCCGGGCCAGAAGGTGGTGCCGCGGGATAAAGCGGTGCCCAGGCCGGTAGCCGCCGCCTGGGCCTGGGCGCGGGCCTGGACGCGCCGGATGGGCGGAGTCCTGCGCACCTGCCTGCAGCGCTTGCTAGCCCGGCGCATCGGCCCGCGGCGTTTGCTGGCCGTGCTGGTCGACCGGTGGCGCGGGTCCCTGCAGCTGCGGGTGGTTACGACGACGCTGGTGCTGAGTGCGGTCGCGGTCAGCCTGCTCGGCTACTTCCTGCTCCAGCGGTTCGTGACTGAGCTGTACACCAACAAGGAGAAGTCTGCGGCGGGTGTGGTTCAGGCCGGGATCACCCAGGCTAACCAGCAGCCGGCCTTCCAGGTCGGACCGGGCGCCGGCACCGAGTCGGCGATGTATGCGCTCGCGACTCACCTGGATCCGGCGGATTCCAGCGGCGTGAACGCGATATCGGCCTATGACCAGGTCGGGGATCCCTATGCACTGGT
>JASHUE010000634.1:0-4542 GCA_030040195.1 Streptosporangiaceae bacterium
GACCGCCGCCTGTACCAGGTCGCCCTGGTACTTGGGGAAGAAGATGCCACGCGAGACGTCGCCGACGTTGTGCCCGGCCCGTCCCGTCCGCTGCAGTCCGCTTGCGACCGAAGGGGGAGACTCGACCTGAATGACAAGGTCGACGGCGCCCATGTCGATGCCGAGCTCCAGGCTCGAGGTTGCGACGACGGCCGGGAGTCGGCCTGCCTTCAGGTCCTCCTCGATCTGGTTGCGCTCCTGCCGCGACACTGAACCGTGGTGCGCCCTGGCCACGATCACCGGAGCCCCGGCCGCCGAGCCGGACTGGGCCATGATCTGGGCCGGTACACGGTGGGAGCCGTTGCCGTTCACCGCGGCGGCCGCGAACTCGCCGGCCTCGTCGCCATCGTCGATGGCGTCAGCCGGACTCGCGCGTTCGGCGGCCAGCTCGTTCAGCCGGCCGCACAGCCGCTCGGCCAGCCCGCGCGAGTTCGCGAAGACAATCGTTGACCGGTGTGCCTGAATCAGGTCGAGCACGCGCTCTTCAACGTGCGGCCAGATCGAGTGCTGCCTGGCCGCATCGCTGCCCGATCCCGGGCCGCCCGATCCCGCTCCGGCCGGGCCGCCGGCCGCGGTCTGCAGGTCGGCCATGTCCTCGACCGGGACGACGATCTGCAGGTCCAGCCGCTTCTGGCTGGGCGGCGCGACGATGCTGACCTGATGGGCCCCGCCGAGGAACGACGCGACCTCCTCGGGCGGCCTGACCGTCGCCGACAGACCGATGCGCTGGGCCGGGCCGCGGGCAGGCGAGGCGAGCGGCACCGCCGCGGTCGCCTCGGGGCTACGGCGGCGATTTGGCGGCGCCGCCGACATCCGCAGCTCATCCAGCCGCTCGAGCGACAGGGCCAGATGCGCGCCGCGCTTACCGCCCGCCAGGGCGTGCACCTCATCGACGATGATCGTCTCGATGCTCCGCAGGCCTTCCCGCGCCTGCGAGGTCAGCAGCAGGAACAGCGACTCCGGCGTCGTGATCAGGATGTCCGGCGGCTTGCTCGCCATCTTCCGCCGCTCGTCCGCGGCCGTGTCGCCGGTCCTGACGGCGACAGTGATGTCCGGCTCGGGCAGGCCAAGTCGGCGGGCCGCGTGCCGCACGCCGGTGAGGGGCGAGCGCAAGTTGCGCTCGATATCCACGGCCAGCGCCTTAAGCGGGGAGATGTACAGCACCCGGCAGCGGCGCTTCGGGTCGGCCGGCACCGGATCACGTGAGAGCCTGTCGATCGCCCACAGGAACGCCGCCAGCGTCTTGCCCGAGCCGGTCGGGGCGATGACCAGCGTGTGCTCGCCGCGCTCGATCGAGGCCCAGGCGCTGGCCTGCGCGGCGGTCGGCTCGGCGAAGGCGGCAGTGAACCACGCCCTGGTGGCATCCCCGAAACCGGGCAGTCCGGAGCCGCTGGTCACAGCCATGTCTCCATACTGCCTGGTCCTGCCGACAGTCCGCTGCGCCGGCCGCGGGCCAGGCTACGAGGTCAGCCTCGGCCGCCTGGCGCTGCCGGCGGCAGTGGTCAGCGCCGTCGTCGTCTCGACCCTTTGCCGCGTTCCGCTGATGACCCGGATCAGTCCGCCCGTCGCCGCGCTGATCTCGGTGACGGAGCCGCCGGGCCCCGGATAGTCCATGCTGGCGACCCAGAGGTGGCCGTCGGCCACCGTGGCAGCCTGCGGGTCGCCGACGTCATACCGCGGCGCAGCGATGACCCGGATGATGGCGCCCGTCCTCGCGCTGAGCTCGGCCACGGACCCGTCAGGGCCCACGACGTCCGAGCCCTTGGCCCCCGAGTTCATCGCCACCCAGGCGGCGCCTGCGGTCGCGGCAATCGCCAGGGGCACGTTAGGCAGGTGCCGCGTGACGTGGACGGGCGTGCCCGTGGTGGCACCAACCTCGGTGACCGAGTCGTCATTGAAGTTCCCGATCCAGACGTGACCGCCGGCCACGGCGGCGACGTCTGGACCGCTGAATCCGTAGCGCGGGCCGGAAATGATCCGGAGCAGCGCCCCGGTGCTCGCGTCGATCTCGGTTACCGCGTTGCCGTTGGGTACCCAGACGCGACTCCCGGCCGCGGCGATCCCGTAGAGGGTGCTGAATTGGTAGCGGCGGCCGCCGATGACCCGGATGAGCGCACCGGTGGCGGCGTTGAGTTCGGTGACGCTGTCGCTGTTGGCCACCCAGATGCGGCCGGCGGCCGCGGCAATGCCTTGCGGGATCCCGAACTGGTACCGGCGGCCGCCGATGACGCGGATGAGCGCACCGGTGGCGGCGTTGAGTTCGGTGACGATGTTGTCCCGCGCGCTGGCCACCCATATTCCGGCCCGGTCGGCAACAATCGCGTCGGGGTCGTCAAATCGATAACGGGGGCCCGCGATGATCTTGATCAGCGCTCCGGTGCTCGGGCTGAGTTCGTAGACGGCGTTGGAGAGCCCGTCAGACACCCAGATCCCGGTCCGGCTCGCCGTGATGCCGTCGGGCGCGCCGAAGGCCCAGCTGCGAACGCCTGTGCTGCCGCTCGTGCGGACACCTGAACTCTGCGGCGGACCTGCTGCCGCCACAGACCCGCACGCTGCTACCAGGACGGCGAGCCCGAGCGCAAGCCAGGATGCTCTCGCGGGAACGGAGCGCGCGCTCCGATGCCACCTCACCAGCTGCCGCCTCTCGCCACGCCGGTCTCAGCTGGTTTGACGTTGCAGATCAGGCCGCAGGTTGCACTGGAGCAGAAAAAAAAGGGGGTCGCGCGGCCGCAGCGGCGCGGTTCCGAGCTAGTGCCGCACGTCTTCGGGTAGTTCGTACCACCGCACGCGCTCGCCTACCCTGGCGCGCAGCTGCCATCCGACGCTCTTGTGACCGGCGTCGAGAGCCGCCGTGATTTGGGCGATCCGCTCGTTGATCGTCGCGCTCACCGGGTCGGCCAGGCCGCGTCCGGCCACTGAGGCACCGACCTTCCCAAGGCTGATCCTCACGGTGTGCTCGAAGCCCCAGTCCCGGCCGAGTACGCTGGCCAGCCGGCCGAGGTCGATCGAGTCTGGCTCCAGCCCGCCGACCGGGTGGTCGGCCAGCAGGGCGGTGATGTCGATGATGTCCTTGTCATTCATCTGCACCACCTGCAGCTTGGTGAGCAGCAGGTCGGCGAGCGGGATCGTCATTGGCTCCAGCGTGAGACGATCCCGCAGGTCCAGGGCGTGGCACATCGCGAACTGGTCAAGCAGCACGTCGAGGGGGCGACCAGATGCCGGGTCGGTGAAATTCAGGCGCTGCTTGCCATGCAGTGCGTTGAACAGCTTGTCGGGCGTGTAACCCAGCGACTCGATGAAGGCGGCGAGCTCGCGCGAGACCTTGGACAGGCTAATGATGTCGACGTCGCCGTAGCTGCGCTCCAGCGGCGGGGCCGCTGCGCTCGGGCAGCGAGCCCAGATCGCCACGCCGCCGAGCAGGCGCACCGGAAGGCCGCGTTGCTCGGCCGCGGCCACGATCCGGCGGCCTTCCAGGCGAACGTCGCTCAGCGGGACCACCTGGTCGGGTGCCTGACTCATTCCGGTCAACTCCCGTCCGCATCGGCCAAGTGCCGCCGCCAGTATTCGGCCGACACCCGCAAATCAGCAACGACCTGGTCGTCACCGGCTTCGAACGGATGGATGATCTCCAGGATCAGAGCCACCTCGCGAGCTCCTGAGTCCTGGAGAGCTCGCAGCACCTCAGGTGCCGAAATCCTGCCGGCGGCGTTGGCAGCCGGCGTGAAGGGCCAGTGATGGTCGGCCGCCGCATCGGACTGCTGCAGTTGCACGACCGGCGCTTGCGCGCCGAGGGCGATCAGCCAGGCGTACGGATCGAGTTCGGCTCCGGCCGCGCCCACTACGCACTGGTGGCCCACGTCAAGACAGGCCACGATGGGCACATGGTCGGCATCGCCGCTGGTCAGCAGCGAGCGAATGCCTGCCATGGACGACGGTTCGCGGGCCGACGCGAGGTTTTCCACCATCAGTGAGTCGAGCCCGGCGGCGCGAGCGTAGCCGGCTAGCTCGCCCAGCTGGTCTTGCAGTGCACTCCAGAGCCGGGCGCGCCTGGCCGCGTCCGTCCAGTCGGCAACGCTGTAGGCGCCGACGTGGCCGCCGGTTGAGCCCCCGCCCGCTGCCGCGGTGAAGTCGATGGCGCGCCGGTACCAGCCGGCCGCGCGCTCGCGCCGGGCCTGGTCGGGATGCAGCAGAAGGTTGGCCGAGTAGGCCGCGAGCCCGGTGAAAGTCGAGTGCAAGGAGAGATCCGAATCCCGGCAGGCGGCACTGACCGCGCGAGCCTGCAGCGAGAGATCGTCATCGGTCACGTCCAGGTCGGCCAGGTCGAGGCAGTGCTGCACCAGGTCCAGCCCAAGCTCGTCGCGGACGATCGCGGCCCAGGCAGCGGGCTCCGGCCAGCGCTTAACCGCGAAGCAGGTACTGATGCCAAGCCGGAATACCGTCATGCCCGCCTCCCGGGCGGCGGCTCGGTGTCCGGCGCCGCCTCGTGATGGACCCCGCCGCTCG
>JASHUE010000001.1:0-4656 GCA_030040195.1 Streptosporangiaceae bacterium
GGCGGCCACGCTGTCGAATCCCTACCGCATCCACAACCAGGAATGGGATGGCCACGTCTACGTTTGCACCGGTCTCCGCCACCCGTGGGCCCAGCTATGGCCGCGGCTACGCTTCTATGGATGACCGCAGCCCGTTGTTACTGGAACCGGTCAGCCGGCGGTCACCTGGAGCGGGACGGTGCTGCAGGTCGCCGCCACTCGAGAGAAGGACTTCCATCCCGGCGACGCCGGCGTCACGCGGCTGCCATCGATGCTGTGGACCGGCCCGCCATGATCGGCGCGCATCCCGACTGGTCGACAGTGGTCGTCTATCCGGCGCTGACACCGCTGCCGCTAATCGACCAGAACGCTGACAACTCAGGCGGCCAACTGTTTGGCCGCACCCGCGCCGCGGTGCTGCGTTCTGACCGGCCGCGAGCGCATCACGACCGAGCTGGTGGCCAAGCTTGACGTCAGCGCGGCTACCGAGTCAGGGCACACCAAGACACTGCGGGAGGCGGGCCTGATCGTCACGACTCGCGACGGGAAAGCGGTGCCGCACTCGCTCACCCCGCTGGGGCGCAAAGCTGCTCGAAGGAACCCCCAGGCGGGCAAGCGGTGCTTCGCAGCCTGCGGTTGTTGAAGAAAATGACAGAACGGTGAGACAAACTCTGGGACAGGACAGTGAGACACCGTGCATCAGCCCACGTCACGGCGCCGTGGTTGGACAACTCTTGCGAACCTACATTGGCCACCCGCGTGCGGCCCCGGCGGCTCCTTGCAACACACGGCACACTTGAGCCTCTTATCGCGCGACGGCGTCCCCTGGCGGCTGCAGCTCCGGGTACAGGTCAAAGCACTTCGTGATCGTCTCGACGGACTCCGCGGTTGCCGCAAGACGAGCGAGAATGTCGAGTGACGCGTCGAGTTCCTCGTGCGGTTGATCGAGGGGATCCACCTTGATTCGGTCGCACCAGTACCAGCCGGCGACCTCGACCTTGTTGATGGCGGCGACGTCATTAATCAGACTGCCTCGCAATTCATCCCATCCCCAGAGTTCACCGTTGCCGTACAGACTCGGCATCGAACCACCGCCACGGCATTGGTTCCACCCGGTGAGGCCATTTTGGAAGTCGTCACCGGTCAGGTCGCTTCGTCCGATCTGGGGGTCCGTGAGCCGCCAGCTGTCGCCGTCCCAGTACTCGACCACCCAGTGGTCGATCCACCGTCGCGCCTCGAAGTAACCAGCGAAGCCGCACCGCACGCGGGCTGGTGTACCCGCGGCGCGCAGCAAGGCGCAATGCAACAGCGCGAAGTGGTAGCAGAAGCCAACCATTCTCCGCTCGGCGGGCCGTTTGAGGTCGAGGGGGCTCGGGTCGAGGCTGATCACGTTGTCCAAGATCGCTTCGGCACCAACGGCCTCCATATGCGACATGCGGTCGGCCGAGAAATCCAGGCCCCGGCTCTTCGCCACGAAATTGTGGATCAGCAGTCCTCGCACGATTGTTCCGAGCGCGTCGGTGTCGGCCGGAAGATCTAGCGCGACTTCTCTGTAGCGTCCGAGGTCGGAGGTCGGGCTGGGCTGCCGATAGAAATCGGTAATATCGCTCATGAACGGCAAAATACATCTATTACTGACACTGCGGCGACGCGATCGGCTGTTCGCTGTTCTTCTGCCCGAGCCGCGTCGTCCCGTCAAGCAGTTCCCTGCCGATGTCCAGGTGACCGCAATGCCGCGCGATCTCCTCAATCACGTGCAAGACAATCCATCGCACGTTCGGCGGCTCCGCAACCTCCGGGTCGCCGTGCTTGCCACGGGGGGCCGCCGACAGCGGCGTTACCGCCAGGATCGCGTCCGAGCGAGCCGAGATCTCGCGGAACTCGGCGATGATGTCCGCGGACGACCAGTCCGTGACGAACGGCGCCATCGGATCGTACGGCTCGACGTCTGCGTCAGCGGGAGGTGAAGTGTCCTCGCCAGCCACGACTCCGATGAACCAGTGGAAATGCGCACCGCTCAGATGCTCCACGAGCCCGGCCGGCGTCCAGCCCGACGGCACGACCGACCGGTGCCATGCACCTTCATCCAGGCCTGCCACAATATCCAGGGCCTTCGCGCGCTGCGAGGCCAGAAAGTGCAGCAGCATCTGATCCTCGGCAGGGTGGCAAACGGTCACGCGGTCTTGAGCTCCGGGTTCGGCCATGTCCAGTTCCTCCCAGTCTCGGTGGATCGGCTGTCTGACCCCTCAGAGGTGCAACGATCTGGCCGACCCAGAAGGACACCGCCCGGCGCGTCAGCCGACTCGCTCTGGTCGATTCGCCTGTTCTGAAGAAAATGACACAACAGTGAGACGAGCGCCAGGACAAAGTCACGAGACATAATGCATCATCGCTGGTCACGAGCGCGGGTGTGGACAACTCTTTTCAGAACCTATGAGGCCCTCCTTAACCGCGCGTCCCAGCTGGCCGACTAGTCAGTGATCGTGACTGATGATGCGACGCTAGGACAGAGACCACCAGGGAGCCTTGCCCTCCTGAGCCGCGGAGATAGGAGATACCAGTGCCGGGCGGCGCGTAGCCCATCCGCTCCAGGCTCGGCTGGGTCCCCGCCGGAGCGGCAGACAGCAGCGGTTGGAAACGTCAAGTGCGACCCTGCCTAGCCCTTCGATGCGAGCGCGCTTGCAGTGATGGCTCGTGCGAGCAAGCGGCGCCCCTACATGGACGGGTTCGTGGTGGGGTGGTCGTTGGTGCTGGTTAGTTTGGCGCGGATCTGGTCGGCGTCGGGGTGCTGCAGGGGTCACCGGCGAACTCAGCGATCGTCCAGCCGTTCTTCCGCTCCGTCCGGGACAACAGCCCGAGCAGGTACGCCCGCGCCCGCTTGCGCGAGCACGCCTCGCGACCGCCCGGCGATCCGCGCGAATACGTCATCGAACCCGGCCCGCCACGCCGCAAGGTCTAACCTGGGCGGCAAGGCCACCGCATCATCTTGTGGGTCCAACACATCCCGGAAGATCCCGCGGCGGCCGCTTCATGTCACGTCGCCAGACCGAGCCGGCACGGTCTGCACCGTGCCCCCCGAGTGCTGCACTCGGTGACCAAGACCGGCACGGTTACGGTGCTTGGCTTCCCGGCAGGCCCGGTTACGGCAAGGGTCACGCACGCCGGATGCGTGACGAAGATGCCGCCCACGTAGAGCGTGTAGCGTCTGCCGCAAGCCGGCATGCGCACCCGCCGAGTCAGCGCCGCGCCGCCATAACCCAACCGAGCCGAGGCAGGACTCACGACGCTGACGGTCCGGTACGGCAGCGCGCTTGATGCCACGGAAAGGGCAGCCTTCCAGGCCAGGTAACGATGCCCGTCCTGTTTCCACACCGGCAGCGTGTCGTAGGCATCGGAATCCCCTATGAAGCCATCGACGCCGTTGACCAGGAGCGCGGGCGCACTGTCGATGCCCTGCTGTCCTGCCGAATCGTGACAGGTCAGTATGGCCAGCGTGGCTGCTGTGGGCATCCGGGCAGGACTTCCGCCTGTGCACGCGCCGAGCATCAGCCCAACGATCGTGAGCAGGCTCAGCCGACAGGCTAAGCGGTGCTGTGGCCTCACGGAGTCCATCATCGTGCGCCACGCCGCAGGCGACAATGTGCGCACGTGGCCCGTGCCCGTCATGGTCGCGTCTGTCGTCCTTGCAGCCGCAAAGATCCTGGAAGAGCGGCCGCGATCTGGACACAAGGACGCCGACGAAGTGATACAGGCACCGAGCTGGCTGATCCTTGAGCATTTAGATCGGCAGGGTGTCCCGCCGAGCGCGGCCCGGCGCAAGCCGGGCCAGCACTGCCGCCTTGACCTGAGTGCGGCTCAATCCAGTAGCGCGGCGGCTCCGGGCATGTCCTGTCCCCGGCACATGCCTGACGCCCCAGTCCCATAGATGGCTTACAGATGCCACCGGGCAACAGGCTGCGGCTGTAGTACTAGGTGGTGGCCGCGGCCGGGGGGCGGGACAGATCAGGAAGGACCACCGGGTCGATCGTCGATCCGGGAACTGGCCGATCGTAATCGGGTGGACCGGCCGACGGTGCGGCAGGCGCTGCAGCCGGCGGTGCCGCCCCCGAGGAAGGCGTACACGCAACGGCCGCGGCCGTCGGTTCGGGCGCTGGCGGCGGTGTAGCTGATGTGGCCGCCGACTTGCGAACAGTACCCGCGGAGACCTCGCCATCCGTCTTGCATTCCGACCTTGCCGGCACGCCAACCCAGAGCTCCTTGTCAACAGCCAACCCGAGCCAGGCTCGGCGTCATCGCTTGAGCGGCCCGGCACGGCTAAACCAGCGAGCTCGACAAGGTGCGTGAGCGCCTTCTCCTACATCGGCGCGGTGGTCCGGGCCAGGCCGCCAGCAACAGCGGGACTTATGCCTTCAACGGATCCACATGGCTCGATCACCGATCGCGCCGTCTAGCGCGGACCAGGAGCAGCCGATCAATCCATCGCATCGGCACGCACGGGAACGCAGCAAGCCCTTCGCCACCCTGACTGTGCGCAAGACGCCGGTTACCTGCGTGCAAACCGCTTTTAACTGAGCCGTGACCTCGCACCACAAAAAAACCGCCAGGCGCAAGGCAGCACCCACCTCAGACGACACGCAAGGCCAGACAACCGCGACGCGCTCGCGCTTTCCCACGTCG
>JASHUE010000635.1:0-4947 GCA_030040195.1 Streptosporangiaceae bacterium
CGCATCACCTGTGACCGGCCGGGAGATACGGCATGACAGACGTCGCCGTGATCGGCTTCGCGGAGGCGCCGAACGTGCGGCGCACCGCCGGCACCACCAACGGCGTGGAGATGCTCGTCCCGATCTTCCACGAGGTACTCGCGCAGACCGGCCTGTCCAGGAGCGACATCGCCTTCTGGTGCTCGGGTTCGTCTGACTACCTGGCCGGGCGCGCGTTCTCTTTCGTCTCCGCAGTCGATGCGATCGGCGCGTTCCCGCCGGTCATGGAGTCGCACGTGGAGATGGACGGGGCCTTCGCGCTGTACGAGGCGTGGGTCAAGGTGCTGACCGGCGAGGCGGACGTCGCGCTTGCCTACGGCTTCGGCAAGTCGTCGGCCGGCGACCTGCGGCGAGTGCTCGCGCTCCAGCTTGACCCCTACACGGTCGCGCCGCTGTGGCCGGACTCGGTATCGATCGCGGCCCTCCAGGCGCGGCTCGGCATCGAGGCGGGCACGTGGACCGAGCAGGAGATGGCCGAGGTCGCAGTCCGCAGCCGGGCCGCCGCCGTCTCCAACCCGGGCGCTCAGCTGTCCGGCGACGTCAGCGCCGGCGACCTGCTCGCCGAGCCGTACCTGGCCGATCCGCTCCGCGCGCACGACTGCGCGCCGGTGACCGACGGTGCGGCCGTGGTGATCATCGCAGCCGCGGACCGGGCCCGCGAGCTGTGCCCGCGGCCGGCGTGGATCACCGGGTTCGAGCACCGGATTGACTCGGGCTCACTCGGCTCGCGGGACCTGCTCAGGTCGCCGTCGGCCGCGTCGGCCGCGTTTGCCGCCGGCGCGGCGGGGGTTGAGGTGGCCGAACTGCATGCACCCTTCACCCATCAGGAGATCGTGCTCAGGGAGGCGATGGGGCTCAACGGCCAGGCGCGGATCAGCCCATCCGGCGGCGCGCTGGCGGGCAACCCGATGTTCGCGGCGGGCCTGGCCCGGATCGGCTGGGCGGCCCGCCAGATCATGTCCGGTGCCGCCGCCAGCGCCCTCGGGCACGCCACCAGCGGCCCCGCGCTGCAGCAGAACCTCGTGTGCGTGATGGAGGCGCGATGACGGCCGGTGGTTCGAGGCAGCGCGCCGCGGTGCTCGGCACCGGCCAGACGCACCACCGCAGCAAGCGGCCGGACGTGTCCATCGCCGGCCTGTGCCGCGAGGCGGTCGACCGGGCGCTCGACGACGCCGGCCTGGAGCTGTCCGACATCGGCGCGGTCGTGGTCGGCAAGGCGCCGGACCTGTTCGAGGGCGTGATGATGCCCGAGCTGTACCTGGCCGACGCCCTCGGGGCCGTCGGCAAGCCGCTGCTGCGCGTGCACACGGCCGGCTCGGTCGGCGGGGCCACCGGGAACGTCGCGGCCAGCCTGGTTATGGCCGGCCGGCACCGGCGCGTGCTCGCGGTGGCGTTCGAGAAGCAGTCAGAGTCCAACGCGATGTGGGCGCTGTCGATCATGCCGCCGTTCTCCATACCTCTGCTGGCCGGCGCGGGCGGTTACTTCGCCCCGCATGTGCGGTCCTACATCCGGCGCAGCGGAGCCCCGACGCACGTCGGCGCGATGGTCGCGGTGAAGGACCGGCGCAACGGGGCGCTTAACCCGTACGCGCACCTGCGCCAGCCCCACATCACGCTGGAGTCGGTGCAGGCGTCGCCGATGCTGTGGGACCCGGTCCGCTATGACGAGACGTGCCCGTCCTCCGACGGCGCGTGCGCCGTCATCATCGGCGACCAGGCCGCGGCCGAGGCGTCGTCGGCCCCGGTGGCCTGGATCAGGGCCACGTCGATGCGCACCGAGCCAACCATGTTCTCGGGCAAGGACAATGTGAGCCCGCGGGCAGGCGCTGACGCGGCCGCTGCGCTCTGGGCGCAGGCCGGCATCACGAACCCGCTCGAGCAGATCGACGTCGCCGAGATCTACGTGCCGTTCTCCTGGTTCGAGCCGATGTGGCTGGAGAACCTGGGATTCGCGCCCGAGGGCAAGGGCTGGCAGTTCACCGAGTCAGGGCAGACCGAGATCGGCGGCACGATCCCGGTCAACCCATCCGGCGGGGTACTGTGCTCGAACCCGATCGGCGCGTCGGGACTGCTGCGGTTCGCCGAGGCCGCCATGCAGGTGATGGGCAAGGCCGGCGCGCACCAGGTGGCCGGCGCGCACACTGCTCTCGGCCATGCCTACGGCGGCGGATCCCAGTACTTCTCGATGTGGGTCGTCGCCGACACTCCGGACTGAGCGCACCGCCAGCCGGCCGCGCGGCAAGGACGGGCACTCCCCATACGGCTTACCGGTAGGTCACGGGAAGCCGCTTCACCCCGTTGAGCCAGCCTGACCGCAGCCGCTGCGGGTCCCCGGCCTTGCTGATGTCCGGCATCGCGTCCGCGATCGCGTTGAACATCAGGTCGATCTCCAGGCGAGCCAGGTTGGCGCCCAGGCAGTAGTGCGCGCCGGTGCCACCGAAACCGACATGGGGGTTGGGGTCGCGCAAGACGTTGAACTGCTCGGGATTGTCGAACACTTCCTCGTCGAAGTTGGCCGAGCGGTAGAACAAGCCGACCCGCTGGCCTTTCTTGATCGGCTGGCCGCCAAGCTCGGTGTCCTTGGTCGCGGTCCGCTGGAACACGGTCACCGGCGTCGCCCAGCGGACGATCTCGTCGACCGCGGTGGCCGGGCGCGCCGCTTTGAACCGCTCCCACTGGTCTGGGTGGTCGAGGAACGCCAGCATGCCGTGCGAGATCGCGTTGCGGGTGGTCTCGTTCCCGGCCACCGCGAGCAGGATGACGAAGAAGCCGAACTCGTCGGACGTCAGTTCGTCGCCGTCGATCTGCGCGTTGACCAGCTTGCTGACGATGTCATCGCGTGGGCAGGCCCGCCGGTCCTCCGCCATCACCATGCTGTAGCTGAGGATCTCGACCGAGGCCGCCTCGCCGTCGCCCTCGAACTCGGGATCGTCGTAGCCGACCATGTCGTTGGACCAGGAGAAGAGCCTGTGCCGGTCTTCCTGGGGCACGCCGATCAGCTCGGCGATCGCCTGCAGCGGCAGCTCACAGGCCACGTCGGTGACGAAGTCGCCCGAGCCCTTCTCGACCGCATCCTTGACGATCTTCTGGGCTCGGTCATGCAGCACGTCACGCAGGTTGTTGATCGCCCGCGGCGTGAAGCCCCTGGACACGATCCCGCGCATCTTCGTGTGATGGGGCGGATCGATGTTGAGCATGATCACCCGCTGCAGCTCGACCTGCTCCCTGGTGTTGCCGCTCAGGAACCGGATGATCGCGCCGTTCTCGTAGCTGGACCACGTCTCGGAGTCCCTGGAGACCGCGACCACGTCCCTGTGCTTGGTGACCGCCCAGAACCCGTCATCGTGAAAGCCCATGTCCGCAGGCTGCGGGTTCCACCGGACCGGTGCCGCCCGGCGCAGCTCGGCGAACTCCTCCTGGGGGACGCGATGGGCGTACAGGTCAGGGTCGGTCAAGTCAAAGCCCGGCGCTATCTGCGGCTGAGCCATGGCGAGGACCTCCAGGATCTGTAACGTGTTCTAGTGGGATTCAAGCACGTGCGAATGCTGGGGTGAATGGCCAGCACCTCGAATTTTTGAGAACACGTTCTACTATGGAGCTGGCCGAGCGTTAAGGAGCGGGCGTGGGTACTGCGGTGATCGTCGAGGCCGTGCGGACGCCGATAGGCAAGCGCCGCGGGGCGCTCTCCGGCCTGCATCCAGCGGAGATACTCGGCCGGGCGCAGACCGCGGTGGTCGAGCGGGCCGGCCTGGATCCGTCCGCGGTCGAGCAAATCGCCGGCGGGTGCGTCACCCAGGCCGGAGGGCAGGCGGGCAACGTTACCCGCACCGCGTGGCTGCACGCCGGGATGCCGATCCAGACCGGCTGCCAGACCCTGGACGCCCAGTGCGGCTCGGCCCAGCAGGCCGTGCACCTCATCGCCGGGCTCATCGCCGCCGGGGCCATCGACGTCGGCATCGGCTGCGGCGTGGAGGCGATGAGCCGGGTCGGGCTCGGAGCCAACATCGGTACCGGCATCGGGACGCCGCGGCCAGATTCCTGGGCGATCGACATGCCGAACCAGTTCCAGGCCGCCGAGCGGATCGCGATCAGGCGCGGCCTCAGCCGCGCCGACCTCGACGCGTTCGGACTTGGCTCGCAGCGGAAAGCGGCGAGGGCCCGGGCCGAGGCCCGGTTCGACCGGGAGGTTGTCCCGGTGAAGGCGCCGGTGCTGGACGCCGAGGGTGCGCCAACCGGAGAGGTCCGTGCCATCGACCGCGATGAGGGGCTGCGGACCACCACGCCCGAAGGGCTGGCCGCGCTCAAGCCGGTGCTGCCCGACGGCCTGCACACCGCGGGGACGTCCTCGCAGATCTCCGACGGCGCCGCCGCGGTGCTGCTGGTCGCGCAGGAGCGCGTGCGGGAACTGGGCCTGCGGCCGCGGGCCAGGATCGTAGCGCAGGCCCTCATCGGCGACGAGCCGTACTACCACCTGGACGGGCCGGTGGCCGCGACGTCGCGCGTGCTCTCCAGGGCCGGGATGACGATCGACGACATCGACCTGTTCGAGGTGAACGAGGCGTTCGCCTCGGTGGTGCTGTCCTGGATGAGCCAGCACGAACCCGACCCGGACAAGGTCAACGTGAACGGCGGCGCGATCGCGCTTGGCCATCCGGTCGGCAGCACTGGCTCGCGGCTGCTGTCGGCAGACACGGCACTCGCTCCGCTGGTGCAGAAGGCGCCGGGACGCCGCGTGCCTCGGGCAGTCGACCCCGCCGAGTTCGCGCTGCGCGCCGTGATCGGCCAGCACATCTCGATCGAGGCGGCGCGCACCCACGCGGCCAAGCTGGCAGCTGCGTACGGCGAACCGGTCGATGACCCCGGCGGCGGATTGACCAGGCTGTTCCCGGAGCCGGCGGTCCTTCGCGC
>JASHUE010000636.1:0-5617 GCA_030040195.1 Streptosporangiaceae bacterium
GGATCATGGGCCTGGTGCTGTCGGGCCTGGGCACGATCCTCAGCGGCGTGAACTTCATTACCACGATCCTGTGCATGCGCGCGCCCGGCATGACCATGTTCCGGATGCCGATCTTTACGTGGAACATCCTGCTGACCTCGATGCTGGTGATCCTCGCCTTCCCGGTGCTGGCCGCGGCCCTGCTGGTGCTGGAGATCGACCGCAAGCTCGGCGCTCAGGTGTTCGCCGCCAACAGCGGCGGGGCCATCTTGTGGCAGCACCTGTTCTGGTTCTTCGGCCATCCGGAGGTTTATATCGTGGCGTTGCCGTTCTTCGGCATCGCCACCGAGATCCTGCCGGTGTTCTCCCGCAAGCCGCTGTTCGGCTACAAGGGCCTGGTCGCGGCGACGATCGCGATCGCGGGCCTGTCGCTGACGGTGTGGGCGCATCACATGTTCACCACCGGGGCGGTGCTGCTGCCGTTCTTCTCGTTCATGACGTTCCTGATCGCGGTGCCCACCGGGGTGAAGTTCTTCAACTGGGTCGGCACGATCTGGCGGGGGCAGATCACCTTCGAGCCCGCGATGCTGTTCATCCTGGGCTTTTTGATCGTGTTCCTGTTCGGCGGGCTGACCGGCATCATCCTGGCCTCGCCGCCGCTGGACTTCGCGGTCAGCGACTCTTACTTCGTGGTCGCCCACTTCCACTATGTGCTGTTCGGCACGGTGGTGTTCTGCATGTTCGGCGGGTTCTACTTCTGGTGGCCGAAGTGGACCGGCAAGATGCTCGACAACCGGCTCGGTGCCTGGCATTTCTGGAGCGTGTTCATCGGGTTCAACATGACGTTCCTGGTGCAGCACTGGCTGGGCCTGATGGGCATGCCGCGCCGCGTCGCGAACTACCCGTTCCTGCCGCACCTGGCCACGACACTGAACGACATCTCCTCCATCGGCGCGTTCATCCTCGGCGCGTCGAACTTCATCTTCTTCTACAACATCTACAAGACGTGGAAGACAGGCGAGTCCGTGACCGCCGACGACCCGTGGGGCTTCGCGAACTCGCTGGAATGGGCCACCTCCTGCCCGCCGCCGCGGCACAACTTCACCTCGATCCCGCGGATCCGGTCCGAGCGGCCGGCCTTCGACCTGCATTACCCGAACATCAGGACCGGGCGAGACCGCGAGCTGGAGAAGCGGCAGCAGTCGATCGGAGTCGGCTCGTGAAAGTAGAGGCCTATCTCTTCCTGGGCTGCGCGGGCTTCTTCGGCGCCTCAGACCTCGTCTACTGGCATTTCTCGCACGACCCCACGGGCACCACCGCCCTGGCGCTGGCGGTCGGCCTGGCCTTCCTGACCGGCTTCTACCTCCTGTTCACTGGCCGGCGCCTGCCGGTCAGGCCGGACGACGACCCCGAGGGCGAGATCACCGAGGGCGTCGGCGAGCTGGGCTTCTTCAGCCCGCACAGCTGGTGGCCCCTGTTCGTCGGGCTGGCCGCCGCGCTGGCCGCGATCGGCGTCGCGGTCGGCTGGTGGCTGTTCCTGATCGGCGCGCTCGCTCTGCTGCTGTCGGTCATCGGATTCGTGTTCGAGTATTACCGGGGCAACTACTCGCACTGACCGGGCGGTCCTGATCCGCAACGGCGGCTCGTGAGCTAGTTCGATCTCCTTACCTGCCGGCGGCCACTACGCCCGGAGCCTGCCAGACGGCTGGCTCTCTTATTGCCTGCAGACGTCGGAGGCGACATTGGCTGGCTCAGCCTTCGTTGTGGCCAGCTGATACAGGCCGCCGACTTCTTCGAGCAGGCCCTGGCCATCTACCGTCGCATCGATGATCCAGGGGCAGTCCAGGGCGCGAGATAGCCTGCCTGCGCGCCGGGGCCATTCGCCGCGCGGACTTCTTTCGCAGCTAGTGCTGCTCATCCTCCTGCTCGGGGTGCCCCGGACCGCCGGCCGTGGAGGGCGCCCCCGACTCGATCGCGTGCTGGTCCCCGTCCGCGTGCCCGTTCCCGTGCCCGTCGGCGTGGCCGTTCCCGTGACCGTTGTGACTGGTCGGCATCGGCGCGCTCTCGGTGACGACCTTGTACAGGCGCTCGCGCAGCCGGCCCGCGCCGCCGCGCATGCCGCGCGGCGGAACGCCGGTGTCGGTGGTCTCGACGGCCGGCAGGGGCGGGTGATCGACCCGGGACGTCAGCACGGCCAGGTGTTCCTCGTCGACCGGCCTGGTCTCCTCGATGAACTCGCCGGTGGGCAGCTGCCGGATAATTCCGGTCTCGACACCGTGCTCGATCAGGTGGTTGTCCTTGCGCTGCAGGCCCAGGCAGATCCGTTTCGTGATGATGTAGGCGATGACCGGCCCGACGAAGATCCCCACTCTGGCGGTCCAGGTGATGGCGTACAGCGAGACATCAAAATGGTCGGCGAGGACGTCGTTGGCTCCCTCGGCCCACAGGATGCCGTACAGCGTGACCGCGGCGATGCCGATCGCGGTCCTGGTCGGCGCGTTACGCGGCCGGTCGTTCAGGTGGTGCTCGGTCCTGTCGCCGGTGATCCACTGCTCCAGGAACGGCCACATGGCCGCACCCCCGAGGATGATGCCCAGCGGCAACAGCGCCGGGACGAACACGTTGAACGCGAACGTGTGGTGGAAGAACACCCACTGCCAGGACGGCATGATGCGCAGCGCGCCCTCGAGCGCGCCCATGTAGAAGTCGGGCTGCGAGTCCGCCGACATGGCCACCGGGTTGTAGGGCCCGTAGAGCCAGATCGGGTTGACCTGCACGAACGCCGCGCAGATGGTCAGCGCGGCGAAGACGAAGAAGAAGAACGCCCCGGTCTTCGCCATGAAGTACGGGTACATCGGCGCGCCGACGACGTTCGTGTTCGTGCGGCCCTTGCCCGGCATCTGGGTGTGCTTCTGGTGGAACATCAGGAACAGGTGCACGGTGACCAGCGCCAGGATCACGGCGGGGATTACCAGCACGTGCAGGATGTACAGGCGCGGGATGATCTCGTGACCGGGGAACGGACCGCCGAACAGGAAGTACGCCAGGTAGGTGCCGACAATCGGGAACGACTGCAGGATACCCTCGGTGATCCGCAGGCCTGCGCCGGATAGCAGGTCGTCAGGCAGCGAGTACCCGAACAGGCCCTCGAACAGGCCCAGCGTGAACAAGACGATGCCGATCAGCCAGTTGATCTCACGTGGCTTGCGGTAGGCGCCGGTGAAGAACACCCGGATCATGTGCGCCATGATCGCGGCCATGAACAGGTCGGCGGCCCAGTGGTGGATCTGCCGGATCAGCAGCCCGCCGCGGACGTCGAAGGTGATGTTCAGAGTGGAGGCGTAGGCCTCGCTCATCCGCACGCCGTTCAGCGGGGTGTAAGAGCCGTGATAGATGACGTCGGTCATGCTCGGCTGGAACCAGAACGTCAGGAACGTCCCGGTCAGCAGCAAGATGATGAACGAGTAGAGGATGATCTCGCCCAGGAGGAACGACCAGTGGTCGGGGAAGATCTTCCGCAGCAGGACCCGGACTCCGCGGGCGCCGTGCAGCCGCTCGTCCAGCCAGGTCCCGGTGCCTTCCAGCGCCCGGTCGACGCTCATCCCCGCTCCCAGAAGCTCGGGCCGACAGGCTGGTTAAAGGGTCCCATGGCGATGAGGTAGCCCTGCGAGTCCAGGCCGATCGGCAGCTGGGGCAGGGGCCGCGTCGCAGGCCCGAAGGTCACCTTGGCGCCCTCAGTGGCGTCGAACGTCGACTGGTGGCACGGGCACAGGATGTGGTGGGTGTTCTGGTCGTAAAGGGCCGCGGGGCAGCCAAGGTGCGTGCAGATCTTGGAGTACGCCACGATGTTGTCCACGGTCCAGTTCTTCACCACCTTGCCCGGCACCGGGTGGTTGGCGTTCGTGAAGCTCAGCTGGCCCGGCCGGAACTTGATGATAATGACCGCCGCCTTGGCCATGGCGTCGTCGTCGTCGAGGTAACCCTCGGGCCCGACGCTGACCAGGGAGCCGGGCGAGCTGAACTCGGCCGGGGTAAGCGGATTGCCGGTCCCGTAAACCAGCAGCCGCAGGCCCTTGCGCCAGACGGTGGTGTCCAGGCTGTCGCCCGGCAGCGGGCCGAGATCGCGGAGCAGGAACAGCGGCGCTACGGCCAGCGGGATCGTCGCGGCGATGAGGCTGCGGCGGATGATGGGCCGCTTGACGAACTGGCTGGCCTCGGCACCCTCCTCGAACGTTTCCTTGAACGCCTCGACGTCCTTGGCATCCGACTTCATCGGGTGCCGCTGTTCGCTCAGTTCGACCGCGGGCATCAGGTGCCGCACCCAGATAGTCGCGCCGATCCCGAGCAGCAGCATGGCCAGGCCCAGCGTGCCGCCCAGCGCCATGTTCGAGTTCCGCGCCTTGACGATCGAGCCGACGCCGATCGTGCCGTAGGCCACCAGGAACCCGAATCCCGCCAGCATGGCGAGGATGAAGCAGGCGGCGACCACCTTTTCAATCTTCTTGGCGCGCCGCGGGTCGTCGGGGTCGGCCGGCAGTTCCCGCGCAGGCGGGGCCGGGCCGTCCTGGCCGTAATCGGGCAGCATGGTCCTGGCCGCTGCCGGTGGCGGGGTACCAATCACACGGTGCGGCGCGGCCCGCCCCTCGGGCTGGTCCGCGCCTTGGCCGCTCTGGCCTCCGCCGGTCAGGTATTCCGGCCAGGCCGAATCGCCCGATCCTCGGGGGTTCGTGTTACTCATGAGCCTTCCCGTGCTTCGCAGTGATCCACAGTGCGCAAAAGACCAGGAACAGCAGCAGGCCGAGGAACGCCACCAGGCCCTCGGTCGCCGGGCCGATCCGGCCCAGGCTGAGGCCGCCCGGGTTGGGCTGCGACCGAACCTCAGTCACGAACGCGATGATGTCCCGCTTCTCCTGCGGGGTGACCACCATGTCGTTGAAGACCGGCATAGCCTCGGGGCCGGTCAGCATGGCCTCGTAGATCTGGCGCGGCGTCGACTGGGTGAGCGCCGGCGCGAACTTGCCATTGGTGAGCGCGCCGCCGGCGCCGACGAAGTTGTGGCAGGCGGCGCAGTTGGCCTCGAACAGCTGCTGTCCGAGCCCGTAGTTGCCCGCCGCCGGGTTCACCTGAGCGGCGCTCGGCACGGCCGGGCCGCCGCCCAGCGACTCGATGAAGGCGTCGATGGCGGCGATCTGGGCCGGGTCGAATTTGGGCGGCTTGCGCTCATTCTCCGAGGTCAGCGCCGTGGCCGGCATCCGGCCGGTGCTGAGCTGGAAGTCAGCGGCCGCGGCACCGACGCCGATCAGGCTCGGCGCCACGTTCGTGCCCTGGGCGAAGATCCCGTGGCACGATGAGCAGGTCTCCTCGAACAGCGTGTGGCCCTCGGCGACCAGGGCTGCGTTGGCCGTCGACGAGGGCGAGGCGCTCGCCGATCCGCTGCTGGTCAGGACGGCGTAGCCGACGCCGATGATGACCAGCGCAAGCGCGACGAGGGCGTAGCTAGCTGCCGGGTGCCGGCGTCTCGCGGTGATCCAGCTCACAGCTTCCCCAGTTCCCGGTCAGTGAATGAGGTAGATGGTGGTGAACAGCCCGATCCAGACCACGTCCACGAAGTGCCAGTAATACGACACGACGATCGCGC
>JASHUE010000637.1:0-2860 GCA_030040195.1 Streptosporangiaceae bacterium
CTCACCTTGTCGGCGAAATCCGACATCTGATCAAGTACCTCGTGTACCTCGCGGACGACGTCCTTTCCGTCGACTACAAGGGATGCATCTCGTGGCGCGCGCAGGGCGACGTGCAGTACCGCCCGGTCCTCCGACACGTTGATGTGCTCGCCGCGGAACATCGCGTCCCGTCGCTGCGTGACCCCGGACTCCTCCGCGAGTTCCATCAGCAACCGGATCGTCTCTTCGGTGACCCGGTTCTTCGAATAGTCCAGGTAGATGCCGACCGCCTCGGCAGCCATCCGTTCCCCACGGCCGGGATCGGACTCGAACAACTCGCGCAGATGACGGGTGCCAATCTCGGCGTGGTGGCGCTCGAGAGCCTGCCACGCCTTCCGGTCGCGAAGCGGCACAGCCATGTGTCGTCTCCCTCAGTTGGTGGCCGTGTCCTATCCCAGCACGGCAGCGCGCCGCCCCGTCGCCCGGCCCGCCAGGCAGGGGAACTTTTCTCTGGCATGCTGCCACGCTTGCCTGCCCACAAGATGTCCTGCCCGGGCAGCTCGGCGGTACGTGGAAACGGCCGGTCTAGGGCGCAGTGAGCTTTGCCCGGATCTGGGCTCCCGTGAACCGGACCCGGATTATCGTCGTGGTAACGGGCATGAGCACAGCTACGTGGCCGGGGGTGAGCATGCGGCAGCTACTCCGGGTAACCGGAGCGGGGCTTCTGATCGCAACCGCAGCGATTCACCTGGACCTGTACCTCACCGGGTACCGGACGATCCCGACAATTGGCTGGCTTTTCCTGCTGCAGGTCATCGCGGGCTTCGGGCTCGCTGCCCTGGTCCTGGTAACCGGCAGCCGGCTGGTGGCAGGCGTGGGAGCGGGCTTCGCGCTGAGCACCCTGGGCGGTTACCTGCTCTCGGTGCAATTCGGATTGTTCGGTTTCCGTGAGGTCCGTACCACCGCAGGAATCGTTGCCGGGATCATCGAGGTCGCGGCGTTCGCGGCGCTGGCCGCGCTGGCCGCCGTGCCTGGACCGATCCGGGCTCCGGCCCATGGCCGTATGCCTTCCAGGCCGCTGGTCCGCAACCGGGCCGGGGCTAACTCCACAGCCTCCCCGGATACGGGCCCGATGGCGAGCGCCGGAGCTCACTCTGATGGTCGCGTCCCCCAGCGCGCTGGGGGTGGCGGGGCCCAGAGTGCCGGCTGGCGGGTGCCGCACGCCGGTCCGGCCGTGGCCGGGGTCTCGGTCATCGCCCTGGCATTGCTCGGCGGAGCGCTGGCCGCAGCGGACGGCGGAACCACAAGCAGCAGCGCCGGGCCGGCGGCAGTCGGCACCCTGCGGACCGAGATCGTCAACGGGACTACCGTCCTGGCGAACGCCAAAGGACTAACTCTGTACTGGTTTGCTCCAGACACCAGCACCAAGTCGACGTGCTATGGGGCGTGCGCGCAGTATTGGCCGCCGGTGCCTGGCCCCGATCACGCCGGGAACGGGGTCACCGGCACGCTGGGCACCATCCACCGGACCGGCGGGGCCCTCCAGGAGACCTATGACGGGCACCCGCTCTACACCTACATCGGCGACTCGGGACCTGGCCAGGCTCACGGGAACAACCTGAACCTCAACGGCGGCCTGTGGCACGAGGTGGTCGTCTCGTCCTGACAACGGGTGGCATGCGGTGGGACGGGCGCCAGCGGGTGCCCGGCCCATGCCCCATTAAGGGTGATCCGCTCGGTCAGCGGTAGTTGACGAACTGCAGGGCCAGGTCGAGTTCCTTGCCCTTGAGCAGGCCCTGGACCGCCTGCAATTCGTCCTTCTTCTTCGATGAGACGCGGAGTTCCTCGCCCTGGACCTGCGCTCGAACCCCCTTGGGCCCCTCATCGCGGATGATCTTGGAGATCTTCTTGGCATTCTCCTGCGAGATGCCTTCCTTCAGGCCGATGTGCAGCCGGTATTCCTTGCCAGAAAGCTTTGGCTCATCAGCGTCCAAGACCTTCAGCGAGACTGAGCGCTTGACTAGCTTCTCCTTGAACACGTCGAGCACTGCCTTGGCGCGTTCCTCGCTGTTGGCCTTGATCTCGACGGCGTGATCGCCCGACCAGGCGATCGCTGCGCCGACGCCGCGGAAGTCAAACCGGGTGCCGATCTCCTTGGCCGCCTGGTTCAGGGCGTTGTCGACTTCCTGGCGGTTGATCTTGGAAACGATGTCGAATGATGATTCACCTGCCACGGGATCAGGCTATCGCCGCGGACAGCGGGATGCTGGTCATGCGGGCAGCGGAGCCGCCCCGTGTCAGCGGGCGATGCTGAACTAACACAGCGCTTCCGCTATCCTTCACAGTGCCCGTTCTGCGGAACGGGTTACGGCAGGTTGCCCGAGTGGCCAAAGGGAGCGGTCTGTAAAACCGTCGGCTCAGCCTACGTTGGTTCGAACCCAACACCTGCCACCACCAGCAAGAACATCCCCTGACCAGCACGTCTGTCGTCAGGGGCTTCTTGTTTGGGCCCTCGACTGGTACCCGCCATTCGCGGCTGCTGACGGCCTCTCACGAAACCACGGCGAAACGCATCAGGTCCCCGATTCCGGGTTGTGGTCGACCTGAGCTAAAGGACTTGCTATATGTCGGCCAGCTACTTATCTTGGCCTGGTGCGGCAGCTGCGAGAGCCAACCTATTTCGTCCTGGCGTCCTTGCTGGATGGGCCTCTGCACGGTTACGCGATCATCCAGCGCGCGGAGCACCTGTCGGGCGGCCGGGTCAGGCTGGCTACCGGGACGCTCTACACCGCCCAGATCACGAACCAGAACCTGACGGGCCGATCACTCTTCCCACACCGGAACTGCGGGCAGGCCGCGGGCGGCTCTGGCCCGGTCGGTC
>JASHUE010000638.1:0-9198 GCA_030040195.1 Streptosporangiaceae bacterium
GTGGCGCCCGGTCCGCCTATGCTGGCTCGGACCTCGATCATTGTCGACACCTGCCATGAAGGCTGACGAGCGGGCGAGATGGTAGCAGAAGGCATAAGTCCGGTTGGCACAGCGCTGCCGGCCGACCGCATGCGCGTCCTGCTGATTGAGGACGACGATGGCGACGCGCTCCTCGTAGACGAGCTCTTGCTCGATGCCGGGTCTCCGTTCGCGCTGCGTCGGGCCCGCTCCCTCGCCGACGCCGAAGCTGAACTGGCCGGGGTGACCTGCGTGCTGCTTGACCTGGAGTTGCCGGACTCGCGCGGCCTGCGGGCTGTGAGCTGGCTTCGCGAGGTGGCGCCGGCCCTGGCCGTGGTGGTGCTGACCGGATTTGCCGATGAGCATATGGGCGAGGAGGCCGTCCGGGCCGGAGCCCAGGATTACCTGGTCAAGGGTCAGGTAGACGGACTCCTGCTCCAACGGGTCGTCCGCTACGCGGTCGAGCGGCGGCGAGCGGAGGAGACGCAGCGCCAGCTCGCCGAGGCGAGGCTGTATGCCGCGGAGAACGCCCGCCTGGAACGTGGTCTGCTGCCCTCGCCGGTTCTTTCCGATCAGCGGCTCGCGGTAAGCGCCCGCTATCGGGCCGGCGGCCAGCAGCGGCTCCTCGGCGGTGACTTCTACGACGTCGTCGAGTCGGCCGATGGCTGGGTCCACGCCCTGGTCGGGGATGTCTGTGGCCGCGGGCCGGACGAGGCCGCCCTCGGGGTCTGCCTGCGCGTGGCCTGGCGCACGATGGTGCTGGCCGGCCGGCCGGTGGATGAGATCATGTCCGCGGTCGGGCAGGTGCTCGAGCACGAACGACAGAACGAGCGCCTGTTCGTGACGCTGTCCATGCTGTCGGTGGCGCCCGAGCGAACCCGTGGCCGCCTGTACCTGGCCGGGCACCCGCAGCCCATCCTGGTCACCCCGGACGCGGTGGCGGAACTCCGGGCGCCGGTAAGCCTGCCGCCAGGAATCAGCACGCTGTCCGCTTGGCCCGGCGCCGACGTCGAGCTCGGCGCCATATGGTCGGTGCTGATGTACACCGACGGGCTCATCGAGGGGAAGATTGGCAGCGGCCCTGAGCGGCTGGGCAGCGAAGGCCTGATCAAGCTGATCGAGAAGGCCCGCATGCAGGGCGCCGGAGGCGTGAGTCAGGACGGTCAGGATACCGAGCAGATCATCGATTCGGTTATCACCCAGGTGCGCGAGCTGAATGGCGGGGACCTCGACGACGATCTGGCCGTGCTGGCTATTAGCTGCTCGCTGCCCAGGGACGGCACGGCAACATGAGCACGTCGAGCGACGCCGGCGACGGCCAGCGATCGCCGGCTCCTCGGACTCGTGTGCCCGGATCCACCGCGAGCACGAGGCCCGCCGGTGACTCTGCCCGGCGTTTCGCCGCGGCGGCCGAGGCTGCCGCCAGCCGCTGGCCGCTTGCCCGCATCACGGGCGCGACCATCGTGGTGATGATGCTCTTCTCACTGATTGCGATCGCGGTCGTCGGCACCTCGCTGGCCGACCTCGGCTCGGACCGCTCGCGGGTGGACAACGTCCTCGACCCGGCCGCGCTATCGAGTCAGGAACTGGGCTACGCACTGGTCAACCAGGAGAGCGGGGTGCGCGGCTACCTGCTCAGCGGCGGGCAGACGCCTTTCCTGGCGCCCTACTACTCGGGCCTAGCCGAGCAGAATCAGCAGGTCAGTGCGCTGCGAGGACTCACCGCCACGGTTGTTGGCGCGAAGGCTGACCTAGGGCTCCTGGTAACAAGGGTCGGTGTCTGGCGCGCCAGCTATGCCGTGCCCTCGATAGATTCGGTGGCCGCCACCGGTAAGCCGCCAGCCAGCCCGAGTGTCCAGACAGGCAAAGCCCTTTTCGACGATCTGCGTGCGCCCCTGGGCGCCCTGCAAACGGCCATAGCCTCAGCCAGGGCCAAGGCTGAGGCTTCGCTGAACGGGGCCGCCCACACGGTCGACATCACGCTGATCGTCATCGGCGTGATCTTGCTGCTGCTTGTCGGAGCTGTCGGGACTGTCCTGCGGGCGACTGCTATAGGCCCGCTGACGAGGCTGGCCAGGGAGGCGCGGCAGGTTGCAGCAGGAGACTTCGGGCACGAGGTAACGCCCGCTGGACCGCGCGAGGCGGCCGACCTCGCCCTGGATGTCAACCGGATGCGCGAGCGGATCCTCAGCGAGCTCTCGGCCGTGCAGGTGGCAAACTCCGCGCTTCAGGCCAGGGCGCGCGACCTCGAGAGGTCGAACTCCGAACTCGAGCAGTTCGCCTACGTCGCCTCCCATGACCTGCAGGAGCCCCTGCGAAAGGTCGCGAGCTTCTGCCAGCTGCTCCAGCGCCGGTATATCGGCCAGCTGGATGCCAGGGCTGACCAGTACATCGAGTACGCGGTGGACGGCGCCAAGAGGATGCAGGTCCTGATTGATGACCTGCTGGCCTTCAGCCGGGTCGGGCGGGTTGACCGCGAGGCGGCGCTGATCTCGAGTGCCAGTGCACTGTCGGCGGCCCGCGTCAACCTCGCTGCTGAGATCCGGAAATCCGGCGGCGTCATCGAGACCGACGAGCTCCCGGTCGTCCGGGCCGAGTTCTCTCTGATTACCTCCCTGTTCCAGAACCTTCTCGGCAACGCGATCAAGTTCCGCAGCGAAAGGCCGCCGCACATCACCGTCTCGGTGCAAAGAGCGGACCCGTTCTGGCAGTTCTGTGTGGCGGACAACGGGATCGGGATCGAGCCCGAGTACGCCGAGCGGATCTTCGTGATCTTCCAGCGCCTGCATGACCGCAGCAGCTATTCGGGGACTGGCATCGGACTAGCGATGTGCCGGAAGATTGTTGAATATTACGGCGGCAAGATTTGGCTGGAAACCACGACCAGCGAGGGCGCCACGTTCTGCTTCACCTTGCCGATACCGCCCGAGGACGAGGAGACGACCTGAGATGGCCGACCGTGGTGGCCCGGAGCTCGCCGATGTGCTGCTCGTGGAGGACGATCCTGGTGACGTGCTGATGACGAGGGAGGCGTTTGAGCACTACCAGATTCGCAACACTCTGCACGTGGTGGGCGACGGCGAGCAGGCCATGCAGTTTCTGCGCCAGGCAGGCGAGTACACCAGCATGCCCCGGCCAGGCTTGATCCTCCTGGACCTGAACCTGCCGAGGCGCAACGGGCTTGAAGTACTCGCGGACGTCAAGTCTGACGCCGAACTGCTCTCGATTCCGGTCGTCGTGCTGACAACGTCGCAGGCGGAGGAGGACATCCTGCGCAGCTACGCCCTGCACGCTAACGCCTACATCAGCAAACCAGTGGATTTTGACCGCTTCAACGAAGTAATCCGGCAGATCAATAAGTTCTTCCTGACCCTCGTCGAGTTGCCGAACTAGCGGTCCGCGATTGGTCCCGGCTCGGAACAGTACCTGAAGCCCAGCCGTGGCTGCGGGCCACGGCCCGGACACGGATCAGCGGTCCCGCGGCACTGGCTACGGCAGCGTCGCCATCGAGGAGCACGACGTCGAGGAGCAGCACACGCGGACAGTTGTGTGCCTGCATACGGGCTTGCCCGAGTTTGCAATGAAGCGTTTACCAGGCCATACGCGGGTAGCTGAAGTCCACGGGGGTAACGTCCGGCGGACAACGGAACGGCTTGGAGCAGCGATGAGTTTGCCTGTGGGGCAGCAGCGGGTCCTGGATGACATCGAGGGCGCTCTGCAGGCGAGCGAGCCTCGCCTGGCTTCCATGTACGCGATATTCACCCGTCTTACGAAGAATGAGACGCGGCCGCGACGCGAGGAACTATCGGCTGCATGCATCCGCCTCGGCTGGCTGCGCTGCTTGTCCGTCCGTCGGGTCATCAGAGCCATGACGCCGAGGAACTGGGGACCGGTGCCGCGGGCAATCGTCCTCGCGCAGATCATCACAGTCCTGGCCGCGCTCGGCGTGCTGCTTGGCCTGACCGCGCACACAGTCCGCGGCGCGTGCACCGGCGGCCTCGGCGTTCACCCCGCCCTCACGCATACGCGGGCCGGCTGCCGGGACCAGATGGGGTCCCTGGACTTTCCGATCGCGAAATAGGTATTCACGGCCGAAGGGCCGCTGCGGCCGTATGCTCCGTGCTGTCCTCGTGATGGCAATGATCAGCGCGATCGCGACTATAACGATCACGATGATTACCGCCGTGGTTGCGCTGGACATGGGGATCCTCCTGACGTTAGGTCCCCATTCGCTCCCCTTGTTCGAGCGATTCAAACATGCCATTCCCAGGATCGCTGAGTAGTCCTGCACGCAGGGCGGTTCTGGCCCGATGCAGTCTGGACATGACGGTTCCTAGTGGCGTCTTCATAATTGCCGCGGTCTCGCGGTAGCTAAACCCTTCAACGTCAATGAGGTAGAGGACCTGGCGGAACTCTGCCGGCAGGTCCTGGAGCACCGTGACCAGGCGGTAGGCAGGAATCTTAGACAGCACGGAATCCTCGGCTGACATCGAGGCCGCATCAACACCTGATCGGTCGCCGATGGCTATCCCTTCGACCGAGGGGACGCTGAGAAGTGGTTCACGCTGGCGTTTTCTGTAACCATTTATGAAGGTGTTCAGCAAGATGCGATACAGCCACGCTCTGACATTGGTGTCCGGGGTGAATCGGTGAAACGCGGCGCATGCCCTGGCGATGGATTCCTGGACGAGATCTTCGGCATCCTGACGGTGCTTGGTCAGCTGCAGCGCCGCACGCAGCAACTGTGCCTCGTACGGCAGCGCGTCGCGCTCGAACCGTTCCGCAAGCTCCGGAGTCATCCGTACCTGGCTATCCCGGCTCACCTGATTCGCCCCTCCCTGCGGCGCTCCCGCCATCTACCATCAATCACGCAGGTGAAACCAAGCCCGGTTCAACCTGAAAGTTAGCTCTGGACGACCGCCATGCTGGCGGGTGCTATCAGCAGCGCGCCGCCGCTGGTAGGGCGGCGCCGACCTGGCCGGCCGCAGGGCAGCTCAGGACAGCTTCTGTCCTTGCGCCTGGTCGGGCTGGGCGCTCCAGCCCCGCTTCGCTGGCCTGTACACCGGCTCCCGCTCCTTGCCGCCGTCGCCTGTGGTCAGCATGCCGAGCCGGGTCATGGCTTCCAGGCTCTCGTCCAGGACCTGGGCGGGCAGGCCGGTCGCGTCGGCGATGGCCGCGTGACTCGGATCACGGCCCGAGTACTCGATGGTGGCTATCGCCTCGTAGACGTCGGCCATATTGTCGCTGATGACTTGCATGTCAACGTGCGGTACCTCAGGTGTTCGCGCCATCTTCGTCTCTCTCCCCGGGAGCCAGTGGTCATCGTCGGCCGGCCGGAGGGCGGGTGCGGTCCCGCTGCACCTGCCCGCTAGCGGTCTGCGGACTACCTGCTCGGCTGCGGTATCGAGCAGTGCACCTTGGGGTTGGCGCCGACGTAGTTGAGCGGACCGGCGACGACGGTTGCCGCAATCGTTCCCGCCCTGGCGCAGCTCACGCTGCCGTCGTAGTAGTGCCGCTGCAGGCCCGCGAAAAGGCCGATGACCAGCCAGACCACGATCAGGACACCTAGGATTCTCATTTCCGTCCTCCGGGTCACGTGGCGGTCGCCGTGACCGCCTTCGGATCCGGCCCTGGCGCCTGGCGAGGCTGGCTTCGCGCCCGCCAGGTACCCGGTCCTGGATCGGCCCAGAAGTACCTGGAACGTCGCCGGCTAAACGAGGTGAGGGTGGTGGTGCCCGGCCGCGTCCAGGCCGACCCGAGCTCAGGTCTTGGGCCCGCCCCGGCGCTTGACCGTGATCCCCGGCTTCTGGCCCCTGGTATTCGGCTTCGGGTGGCAGACCGCTGGGGTCGTGCCACTCGGACTCGGGCTGGCCGTATCCGCGCCGGGATCATTCTTCGGGTGTGTTCCGCGGTTGGTGCACCCATGCTGGGCGGCGAGCCGGGTGACCTGGTCCAGCTTGATCGCGTTCTGCTCAAGCAGCGTGGTCATCCACTCGAGCATGGGCGGAACCTGGGCCCGCCAGACCCCCATCGTGTGCCCGCCGTTGGCGAGGTGCAGCGGCACGCCTGCCTGGTAGATCTGCAGCTCCTCCTGGAAGTATCGGCCCGCCGCCACATCCTGCGCGTCGCCCGAGCCTGCCCCGAGCCAGAACTCCGGGAGGGGCACACCCGGAGGCAGGTGCAAGATCTCGTAGTCGGGGGTGTTCTGCAGCTCCAGCTTCCTGTTGTGGGCGAACGGGTTGATGTACTGCCCGTTCGGCTCCTGATTGTCCTCGGGCGTGTAGTAGCCGCTCAGTGACGCGGCAGCACCGTACCGTCCCCTGAGCATCGGCGCCAGGCCCATGTTGGCCGCGCAGTAGCCGCCCTCGGAGTATCCGGCGATTCCCCAGGCCGAACCGGGAGGCTGAACCCGGGGAATGTCGCGGTAGATCGCATTAGGCAGGTCGATGCCGAGGTAGGTCATGTCCTGCGGGCCGTCGACTTGGTTGAGGCACTGCTCGGAGATGCGGATGCCGCCGTTCGCGTCCGGCATGACCAGGACGGCCGGCTTAGCCTGTCCGGCGTTCACCAGGTTCCTGAGTATCGTCTGCACGCCGACGACGTTCACCCAGTCCTGGGGCTCGCCCGGCTGCCCGTGGATCAACTCGATGACCGGGAACCGGTAGCTGCGGTAGGCGGGCTGGAAATACTGCGGCGGCAGGTAGATGAGGACCGTTCTGGTGATGTGGCTGAGCGGTCCCGCAATCCTCGTCTCGATGGCGTCACCGTTCTGCTCCGCCAGCGCGGAGTAGACGATCTGGCCTGCCAGAGATTTGCCCAGTGCCCCCTTGGTAAAGGTGGCAGCCGAGATGGTCGACTGCGTCTTGGCCGGCGCATTTGTGAGGTCGGCGAACGCCGCACCCCAGGTCTGGTAGTAGTCGAAGTACCGGTTGACGGCCATGACCCCGAACTGCATGGCCACGAGGAAGGCTACGAACGCCGCGACCACGCGCAGGACACCACGCCGAGTCCTGATCATCCACCACATCAACGCGGCAAAGACGACGATCAGGACGACGAACAGGAACGTGCTCTGCGGCTCTAGCATTTCGCCGCTCTCCGGTCCGCCCGGGGTGGACCGTTATCCGGCAGCGTTCCCGCTTGCCTCGCGCGCATCTGCGTCAGATTCCTCGAAAGTTGTTGTGGCCCGCGACACGCCCTCACGGGTGTGTGCGTGCTCCCCGCCTACGACATCAAACGCACCCGCGACCGCCAGAGTTGCCGGGTATACCCCGACATGGCGAACTCAATAGCAAAGCCGGGCCCGCATATTGCTCCCCGCAATGCTACCGCCGGGTTTGTTCTCCTCCATACAACGCTATCGCGTCCGAAGCAATGGCGCTTCAGACCTGGTTATGGAGTGTATTCGAATTCTTGACCGACATGTGCTCCATGGGCCTTCACGTGCTGCCCTGGACCCCAGCCGACCGGCTCTGGCTATGTGGCGCAAGGGCCAGATGTTTGAGACCCGCACCACGGGAATACCGACGCCCAGGCGGGCTACCCCCTCCCGCCACGTAGGAGCAGTCATGAAGGTGCCCATCCCGGCCCCGCCGAAACGGTCAGAAGAGCTGCAGGACTGCACGGACGCCGACCTGCTGACGATGGTCCACTCGATGCCGCGCGGCTCCGCCCTGCGCGACGATGCCTGCGGGGTTCTTGTTACCCGCTATCGGCCGCTCGTCAGGTCGTGCGTGCTGCGGTACCGCAACAGCATCGAGCAGGAAGAGCTCATGCAGGTTGGCTACGTCGGCCTGCTGAAGGCGATCAACAACTTCGACCCGGCCGTCGGGACCAGCCTGGCCAGCTACGCGCAGCCGTGCGTGAGCGGCGAGATCAAACGCCACTTCAGGGACAAGCGCTGGCACGTGCATGTGAAGCGGTCGCTGCAAGAGCTCCGGCTGGAGATCAGGAACGCGAGCGCCGAGTTGACCTCGGGGCTCCGCCGGACGCCGACCGATGCCGAGGTGGCCGACCGCCTGGAGATCAGCGAGGACGACGTGCGCGAGGCGCGGCAGGCCGACCTGGCCTTCCACACCGCGTCGCTCGACTCGCCGCTGGCGAGCGAGGACGGGACCGCAAGCCTGGGCGACCTGATCGGAATTGAGGACCCGCAGCTCGAGCACGTCATCGACATGCAGTCGGTGTGGACGCACTGGCGCGGGCTGCCGGACCGGGAACAGCAGATGCTGTTGATGCGGTTCTACGGCAACATGACCCAGTCCGAGATCGGCGCGCGGCTTGGCATCTCGCAGATGCACGTATCCAGGCTGCTGGCCGAGGCCATCGGCTACCTCCGTGAGCAACTGGTCGAGCCGCCAGTGGTGGCCGGGCCGAGCTGAGGACCCGGCCGGGCCCAGAAACTTCCGGCGCCCCGGTTTGAGCCCGATCCGGCCGGGCACCAAACGTAAAGCGATGTCTATGACGCAGGCACGCCCTCACGCCGTCATGGCGTAAGCACAGAGGGTGTGCTTTCTTGTGTCTGCAGGACTCTTAGCCCCTGGTGGTTGCGCGGTGACGACAGCGACGACTACCAGGAGGCATCCAGATGAGGATCGCGCTCATCACGGCACGCAACCCCCTCGCGCCAACCGCGGATCGCAGCGATCGTCCCGCTTACCTCGCTCGCGCACTGGCCAGCCAGGGGCACCGCGTCACTCTGTACGCTCGCAACGACGGGACGTCACCGCAGACCGCCGTGCTCGGCCGCAGCGTCTCCATTGAGCACGTGCCCGCCGGGCCCGCCAGGGACCTGAGCGAGGAACAGGCCGCCCGCCACATGCCGGAGATGGCGGCCCGTCTGGCCGCTCAGTGGCAGGTGAACAGGCCGGATGTCGTGCACGCGTTTGGCTGGGTCGGCGGCCTGGCCGCGCTCGGCGCCGTCCGCGGCACGGATATCCCGATCGTGCAGACCTTCGGTTCCCTGGCCGCCGCGGAGCGCCGCCACGGCGGTATCGACGTCTGCGCCAGCCGGATGCGCCTCGAAACCCTCATCGGCCGCAAGGCGGCCGCCGTCCTGGCCAGCTCGTCCGACGAGGCCGCTGATCTGGCGAGGATGGCGGTGCCCAGGCCCGCGATCAGGGTGATCCCGGCCGGAGTGGACACCGACGTCTTCACGCCGGACGGCAAGCGCGCGACGCG
>JASHUE010000639.1:0-8549 GCA_030040195.1 Streptosporangiaceae bacterium
CCGCCAGCTGCAGGTCGGCCAGCAACGCCGGGCGGCTGCGGGCGCTCGGAGCGGAGGCTGTCGTGCTCGACTTGCTCGACCCGCCCGCGGTCCGCCGTGCTGTGCTCGCCGCCGAGCCGGAGGGAATCGCGCACGAGGCGACCGCGCTGGCGGATGCGAGCATGGGCAGGAACCTGGACCGCGCCTTCGCCGCGACCAACCGCCTGCGCACCGAGGGCACGGACGCGCTCCTGGCCGCCGCGCGCGAGGCTGGCGTGCGCCGGTTCGTCGCCCAGAGCTTCGCCCCGTACCGCTATGCCCCGGAGGGCGGCCCGGTCAAGACCGAGAACGACCCGCTCGACCCCGCCCCGCCTTCGAAGGCGCGCGAGACATATGCCGCGATGAATCACCTCGACAAGGCGGTGACGGATGCCGGCGGGGTTGCGCTCCGCTACGGCGGCTTCTACGGGGCCGCCAACGACGGGCTGATCGGTCCCGTGCGCAAGCGGCAATTCCCGATCATCGGCGACGGCTCGGGGATGATGACGTTCGTTCATCTCGACGACGCGGCAGCGGCGACCGTGCTCGTGCTCGAGCACGACATGACCGGGGTCTACAACATCGTGGACGACGAGCCGGCCGAGGTACGCGACTGGCTGCCCGTCCTGGCTGACGCTCTCAGCGCCAAGCCACCCAGGCACCTCCCCATGTGGCTGGCCCGCCTGGTCATGGGCGACGGCCTGCGCATGATGACCGAGGCTCGTGGCGCTTCCAATGCCAAGGCCAAGGCCGAACTCGGCTGGACTCTGCACTATCCGAGCTGGCGGCAGGGCTTTCCGGCTGCCTACGCGCCGGCCAGGGCCGTGACCCGGCCTGAGCATCAGGTCAGCTAGACGGCAGGACTGCGATGCAGTCGATCTCGACCTTGAAGCCGGCCAGCGCGACGCCGACTGTCGTCCTGGCCGGCAGCGGCTCAGGGAAGGTCTCCCGATAGGCCTCGTTCATCTCGGCGAAATCAGCCATATCGCTGAGGTACACGCCGCACCGGACGACGTCCTCGAGGCCTGCGCCGGCCGATGCGAGTACCGCGGCCACGTTCTGCAGGGCCACGATCGTCTGCTCCGCGGCGGTCTCGCCGACCACGACGCCGTCGCGAACCGGGACCTGGCCCGCCACGTAGACAAACTTCCCTTCGGCGACGATCCCCGGTGAATACGCGCCACCTGGCCTGGTCCCGCCGACCGCCTGCTTCGACAAATGGAGCTCCTCTCGCTGTCGCCGCCCTGAGCTGTAACCGCGCAGGCCACGCTAACTTGCCCGGCCCGAGGCGGCAACGGCAGCGGCTGCCAGCCAGCCGCCGGGCGGGCCGCATGGAGTTCATGGTGGTCTCGTATGAATGGCGCTAGCGCGAGCCCCGGCCCTTGCCGGCCCCGGTTAGATGGAAACAGGAGAAGGTCTCTCATAGGGAGCACCACCGTGTTCGCCCGTCGGGTCATCGTGGGAGCGAGCGGGACGCCGGGGAGCATTCCCGCGCTGCGATACGCCGGGAGCGTCGCACAGCGCGATGATGTGCCGCTCGTGACAGTTCATGCCTGGGTGCCGCCCGGCGGTGATCTTGCTGACCGGCGCACCCCGTCGCTGTACCTGAGCAGACTCTGGGCCGAGGCCGCTGCCCGCCGGCTGAGCGACGAGCTGGAGGCGGCCTGGGGCGGCGTTCCGCCCAGCCTGCAGATCCAGCCGCGCGTGATCAGGGGCGAGCCAGGCCAGGTCCTGGTCGACCTTGCCTGCGACGCCGAAGACCTGCTGATCGTCGGCGCTGGGCAGCGCGGGCGGGCAGGCCGGCTCTGGCATGGCCACGTAAGCCGCTACTGCGTGGCCCGGGCCCGCTGCCCGGTGCTGACCGTGCCGCCCGCGAGCCTGCCGCGACGATCCGGCCATGCCCGCCTTCCCTTCCACTACGGGGATCTGACCGTGGAGCAGGCGATGCACGACTGGGAGCGCGAGGACCTCGGCCGGCTCTGAAGCCGACGCCGACTGCGGCCGGCCCCCCTCGCGGCGCCCGCGCCTCACACGCCGAGCTGAGCGGCGTAATCGTCGTCAACGACCAGCAACAGCTTGCCGCGGGTATGGCCCTGCTCGACCTCGCGGTGCGCCGCCGGCACGTCCTTCCAGTAGTACCGACGCGCGATGTGAACCTGCAAAGACTCATCGTCGAACCACGGCGCGAGCGCGATCAGGCCCGGACCGCGCGCCTGGCCGTCATAGCGCAGCCATTGAACCCGGTCACCTTCGGGATAGCCCTCGCCATGCACGGGCGTCGCAATGAGAGCACCATCATGCGCAGCGCGGGCCGCGCCAGCCAGGGTGGGCGCCGCACAGGCAAGCACCAGATCGACACCGCCCTCGGTCTCCGCCTTGACCTGGTCCGGCCAGTCGGGCTTCGTGTGATCGAAGACGAGCTCCGCACCGAGCTTGTGAACGAAGTCGTGATGCTGCGGGCTTGCCGTCCCGATCACGTTCGCGCCCAGCAGCCGGGCGATCTGCACGGCCAGGTGACCCAGACCGCCGGCGGCGGCCGTGATCAGCACCGTGTCCCCGCTTCCTACGCGAAGCTGATCCTCCAGCCCCTGTTGCGCCGTCAGCGCGTCGACCGGCACGGCCGCCGCATCCGTCCTGGTCAGTCCGGCCGGGATCGGGGCAAGCTGCTCGGAGGGGCACGTTACGTACTGGGCGTAGCAGCCGGTCAGAGCGGGGTATCCGTAGACCGGCTCGCCGTCCTCGAAGGCTGCCTCGGCGCCGGTGTCGCCCACGACCTCGCCGGAGAACTCCGCGCCGGGGATGAACGGCGTCGGGACGGGAATCCGCCCGCTGCGCACCGACGCGTCCCAGGGCCCGACTCCCGCAGCGAGCACGCGGACGAGGACCTCGCCCGGCCCCGGCTCCGGGATCGCCGTCTCGGTGACCTGCAGCGCATCGGGCCCGCCGGGCTCGCTGACCATGATCGCCTGCATCTGTCGCTCCACCGGTTACTAGCTGATCAGCTCCATCTCCTGGATGTGGTCTTCCTGTACCCGCAGGATCGCCTCGTCGCCCCGGAACAGCACGACCCAGCCGTCCTCCCGCTCGACCTCGTCGATGTTGTCGTAGGTTTCGCTGACGATGTTCTCGTCGTCGCCGTAAACCATCCGGTATGTTGCCATCGGCACAGCTCCCTGCTCATTGGCCCCGCAGGCCTTCCGGCCCGCTCCCTATCCCTGCCCGGTCTGCGCAACCGCTAACGACGCCTGGCCGCAATGGCATATCAGACATCACCCGCCCCGTCTAGCGATCCCGGCGTACGCGCGCGGTGAGCCCGCCGGGGTGGCTGGTGTCCGGGACCGCCGAGCACTGGTGCGCGCCTCGTTCCGCTGCTCGAACCTGGTGAGCAGGTGCCAGTTGCCTGCGCGCGGGTTCGCCTCGTCGCGCAGGAGGGCGCGGTATGACGCGTACCCGACCAAGTGGTGAACTATCAGCGCGGGCGGGCATGCTGGAGGCATGAGTACGGCACTGGGGACCTCACGGCAGCTCGTGCAGGGCACGCTGCCCTACCCGGATCTGCTGCGGCGCCGGCGCGTCCGGCGCAAGGCCCGCAGGCTCGTGACCTGTAAGCACTGGCCGGGCGACGACGCGACCGGCATGGAAGCCGCCCAGCTCGCCCTGCTCCGGCTGCTGTGGCTGCAGCGGTTGACCAGGAACGCGGTCGCCGAGCGACGGGCCGAGGACGCCGCGCTGCTGGCCAGGACCGCACTGGAATCCTGCATTGTGGGGCTGTACTGCGTCTACTCCGGCGACTCGCTGGCGCACATGTCAGCCGCGAACTACCGCGTGACCGGGCACACCGTCTCCTACCTCAGCGATGGTGAGCTCAGGTCAAGGACCGCGATTGATAATGCCGTCGAGGCACTCGGCGAGCTCGGCCCCGACCTGAACATCCGGGACCTCGCGCTCTGGCTCGAGCGAGAGCAGGAGCTGGGCATCGCGAGCAGGCTCTACTACGAGTACTACATACCGCTGTCCCACCTGTTCACGCGCTCATACGCGTTCGCGCTGCTGAGGCACGTCCAGCCGGACGGCAAACTGCACGAGCGGCCGGCGTACCCGTGGGTGAGGCTCTCGGCGGCCCGGCTGGCGGACGGGTGCATGGGGCTGCTCGCGGCCAACATCGCGGACAAGTCGGGAGTCTCTCCCGAACCCTTCCTTCGCTACGCGACGGCCCATCTCGACCGGCTGGTTACCCCGGCGCTGGCCTTCACCGTGAGGGGCGCGCTGCGGTCGGTGCCCCGGCACGAAACCCTGAGCACCCTCAAGGCCCTGGGTAATGCGCAGCGCCGGACCGGCCGATCGTTCCGGGCCGACGTGCCCGGCTGGCAGGAGACTCGGATCAGCGAAGGGAGTTCCGGTTTCTTTGACCCGCAGAGCGCCGAGGCGCCCGAGGAGGTCTACGGCCAGGCCGAGTACGACTGGACGCCGGATGAGCTGAACCACCAACCGGAAATGCACCAGCCCCGGCGCGGCCGGCGCCCCTGGGAAGGACCGCGCCGCCGCGCCGGAGACTAGCCGGGGACGAGGTGCCGGCGGCGCAGCGTACCGGAGCGAACAGTGGCGCACCCAACCTCGGTGTGCGATTCTCGGCAACGGAGGCTGCTACCGCCACTTTCGGTTCGCCAGTACCCTCCGCCGCCCGGAGTCAGCCGGAGGTGACTTGGCGTGGCCAAGGATCACGTGATCGACCCGACCGTCATCCACCATCAGTGGGACTCGAGTCTGGAGCCGATCCTGGCAATCGACTCCGGCGACACCATCCACTACGACATCAAGGTCGCCGGCGACGGCCAGGTCTGGCCGGGAGCGACCTACGAGGACACCCGGTTTGACTTTGACACGATCTACAACCTGTCGGGTCCGGTCTGGGTCAACGGCGCCGAGCCCGGCGACACCCTCCAGGTCGACATCCTCGAACTCCACCACGGCGACTGGGGCTGGGCCGCGTTCCTGCCCGGCTTCGGCCTGCTTCCAGACGACTTCCCGCACGGCTACGTTCGCACGTTCGCCTTGCAGGATCAGGTCGCCGAGTTCGCGCCGGGCGTCAGCATCCCGCTTGCACCGTTCTGCGGAACGCTCGGAACCCACCCGGGCGAGCCAGCGCAACTGTCGCCCTTCCCGCCGCATCGCGGCTGCGGGAACATCGACAACCGGCACCTGACCGCCGGCTCCACGCTGTGGGTGCCGGTCCACCTGCCGGGCGCCTTGTTCTCGTGCGGTGACCCGCACGCCGCCCAGGGTGACGGGGAAGTCAGCGTCACCGCCCTGGAGGCACCGCTGAGGGGAAGCATGCGGCTCACCCTGCACAAGAGGGCCATCAGCACGCCCAGGTTCCGCGTGCCCGCCGGGAGCACCGCGATCAGGGCCGGCGGCTACCAGGCCACGATGGGCCTCTCCCCCGACCTGATGGAGGGCTCCAGGATCGCGGTCCGGGCCATGATCGAGTGGCTCACCGACTCCCTCAGCCTGACGGCCGACGACGCCTACCTGCTCTGCAGTATCACTGGCGACCTGCACATCATCGAGGTCGTCGACGCCGGTGTCTGGAACGTCGCGATGACCATGCCCGCCGCGATCTTCGAGGCCAGTTCCTGAGGGAGGGTGCGGCGGCGATGGAACAGCCCCAGATCACGGAGGGCCGGGTCGCCGTGCCCGGCGGCGAGGTGTGGTACAAGATCGTAGGCTCAGGCCAGCCGGGCACGCCGCTCCTGTGCCTGCATGGCGGGCCAGGAATGCCGCATGACTACCTCGAGAGCCTCGCCGACCTCGCGACGACGCGGCCGGTGATCTTTTATGACCAGCTTGGCTGCGGCCGCTCCGACCGGCCGGCGGACAATTCGCTGTGGACGTTCGAGCGCTTTGTCGCGGAACTAGGGGTGGTCAGGGATGCTCTCGGCCTGGACCGGACGCACCTCTTCGGCAACTCCTGGGGCGGCTGGCTGGCGCTGCAGTACACCCTGGACCGCAAGCCCGACCTGGCCAGCCTCATACTCAGTAGTTCACCGCCGAGCGTCCCGCGCTGGATAGCCGACTGCGCGCGGCTACGCGCCGCCCTCGACCCGGCGGTCCAGGACGTGCTCGACCGGCACGAGGCAGCGGGCCACTTCTCCTGCCCGGAGTACCAGTGGGCGCTCACGCACTTCTACCGCAAGCACCTGTGCCGGGCCGATCCGTGGCCCGAGAGCGTCGAGCGAACCTTCGACGGGATGAACGGTGACATCTACCTGGCGATGTGGGGCCCGAGCGAGTTCGGTCCAGTGACGGGCCGGCTGAGCGGCTGGGACGTTACCGGGAGGCTGGGCGAGATCCGGGTGCCGACGCTCGTGACCGGCGGGCGTCACGATGAGGCGCGGCCTGAGCACCTGGCCGTGCTCGCGGCCGGGATCGCCGGCAGCGAGCTTGTCATCTTCGAGGACAGCTCGCACCTGGCATTCGTCGAGGAGCACGAGCGGTATGTCCAGGTGGTCGCTGACTTCCTGGCCCGGGTCGACGCGGCCTAGAAACTCGGCAGCGCCTCCGACTCGTCGTAGTTCGGTCCCCAGTACCACTGCGTGGCCTGAGAACCGGGCACGATATGCGGGTACCCGGTCGGGTCGGCGATCCACCACCGGATATCCGCCTGCATCGAGGCCGGGAGGGCGCTGACCTCCTGCTGCACCTCCGACCACTCCGAGAGAGTCGTGTACACGATGGCCACGGAGCCGGGATCGTCGGTCAGGTGGCTCTGGACCCACTGCGGGACCTGCGACGGGGAGGCGCAGCCAGGCTCCACGTCGATGACCTGAGCCTGCGGGTCCGTGCCCTCGGTGTCGATCCAGAGCACCTTCTTGCGTCCGGCCACTAGCGAGGGCGGGGTGGGGTTCGCGCCGGTCGCGTAGGTGGCAACTTCCGCGCCGGCCGGGACCGTTTCCGGGTCAATCGAGTCGTAGAACTCATAGGGCTGGGCCGGCGCCGCCGACGGGCTGGGCTTCGGGGACAGAGCCGCCTTCGGCGCGGATCCGTTCCGCGGGGTCGATCCGGCCCGCTGCTGGCCCGCGGCCTTCCTCCCGCCGTGGGCCGAGGACGGCCGGCCGGACAGGCCCCCGTTCCGGCTCGTGGTAGCCCGGTACCTGGTCGCGTGCCCCGACATCGCGGCTGCGGACGAGGCGTCGGCCGCCGGGATGCCCGGGTGACCGTCGCCATGACCGTCAGCGCCGATAGTCCCGCCCGCGGGCCGACCGCCGGTTGCGGCGAGGGCGACCCCGGCCGACACGGCGGCCACGGTCACGACCGTGGCGGTAGCGACGCCGAGGGTCAGCCGGGAAGACCCGCGGCGGTGGCGGCCGGGCGATCGGAACAGCGGCGAGGACGAGCGATGACGACCAGGCAAGACTTCGGGCTCGGGGTCGGGCGCGGGGGCGCATGCTGGTGACCCAGCGCGCCGCGAGCCGACGGGGCAGGTCGCCTGCGGCGGTGTACGCGGATGTGCCGCGGGTCAGGGCGACGCGTTCGGGGAAACCATCCGACGTCTGGGTGCTATCGGTAACTGACAGTGGACGACGAAAACCGACCAGCAGGGGCTGAATCGCCTAAAATAACTATGTGACATGCGTCACATAGATCACACTTATCACTTTGGCATCTCCCACTTCACCCGGTGCCGGCTGGTCCGGGCCGTGCCACCATGAGGCCATGCGCGCTCAGCGGTTCGCGCGCGTCAGGCGAACCGGGCGGCGCGGTCTGCGCGGACCCTGACCCGCATGCTCCTGACTGCGAGGGCCGACGGTCAGCCACGCCTTCACGTCCGGGTGCTGCCACGCGATCTCTGGCATGCGGTTCGCCACGTGTTTTATTGGCAGGCGCGTGCGCGGCGCGTGAGCTACATTCGCGAGATGTTTGCCTCCCGGCGCGTGCGCCTGCGACCCATGGTCCCGGACGACGCCACCGTACTGTACGACATGTGGTCCGACCCCGAACACCACCTGATCACCGACGAAGGCCCGATGCTGATTGAATCACTCGCGGCAAAACGGGCCAGGCTGGAGCGGTCACTGGCCGAACCGGACGCCGATACAGCCAGGTTCACCGCCGAGACCATCGCCGATGACACCGTGATCGGGACGTGCAACCTCTGGGGTCTCGACGCTTTCAACCAGTTCGGCCACATCGGCATCTCACTGCTCCCGGCCGCACGCAACCAGGGATACGGCCGGGAAATGATGGAGCTGCTCTGCCACTACGGCTTCCGCTTCCGCAACCTGCACCGGATCGAGCTGGAGACGCTCGCGACTAACGCTGCGATGCGGAAACTAGCCGAAAGCTGCGGCTTCGTGCTCGAAGGCATCCAGCGCGAGCACGCCTACGACGGCGATGGCTTTTCCGACATCCTGCTGTACGGGCTGCTCAGGCAGGAGTGGAGGCGCTAGCCGATAGCGCGTCCCGCCCGGAATTCGGATCGCGAATTACCGCGGTTATTAAGTAGCTCCGATATTAGCCTCACCGCTAGCTCA
>JASHUE010000067.1:0-3174 GCA_030040195.1 Streptosporangiaceae bacterium
GCTAAGACGTTCACGTACATCGTGCAGAACCTCAACGACGTCGTCCCCAGCGACGCCAAGTACATCAACACGTGGAACGCCTCGCAGTTCGGCGGCTTCACCGGCAACGGGTACCCGACCACCAACACGATCTTCTACACCGGCGCCGGCGGCAACTTCGGTGACTTCAGCAACCCGGCCGTGGACACTGCGATCAACGGCTCGCTGAACAGCCCGAACGCGGACGCCCTGGACAACGAGGGCAACACCCTCGCCGAGCAGCTTCCGGGCATGTTCGAGGCGCTGGACGACAACATCATCATGTGGAAGAACAACCTCTCCGGGCCTGCCCAGGCATTCGAGACCTTCACTCAGTTCACCTACCTCCCGGAAGATTTCTACTTCGTCAAGTGAGCGCTGGCGACAGTGAGCACTTGGTGACCGCAGTCACGTACTAGGCGCACCACTAACCTGCCCACGGGTTCTGCCCGCCGCCAGGCGGCGGGCAGAACCTGGGGGCTCGGGCCACCCCGTGGCCTGCCACTTCCTCAAGCCGTCGGAGGTGCTGGTAACGGGGGACCGGGCGGGCGCCGGCCGACCGCGAAGGGCCAGGTCGGTCGGCGCCCGCGCTTGCCAACGGCCGTAGCAACAACATCCGCTAGGACCATCGTCTGTTCTTGACGTGCAGCAGGCAAGAGTAGCGGCCTAATCGGGCACTTTCAGTGGCGGCGGGTCTGCATTCATCACGGGGACGCCAGGAACTGGACGCCGATCTCCGGACAGCCGCGGCCGCCCTCGGAGTTGGTGCACTTGTTGCGGCCCTGCCAGTTGTTCGCGTTCAGCCAGAACTGGTCGAGCCCGGCGGAGCGAGCCCATCCGTACTCTGCGCGCAGCAGCGACACGTCGTGCACACCCGGCGTATTCGTTCCCAGCCCGACGATGAGCAGCGACGTGCTGCCGACTGCCTTCAGCGCGGCCAGCACCCGCCCCTTGAACCCGGCAAGAGTCGTCGCCGCCTGCGACTGGACGGACACCTTGTAGGCGCCATGGCTCGCGGCCGTGGCCATACAGGAATAGCAGGAATTGAGGCCGCCTCCCAGGGTGATCATGAGCTCGATGCTGTGCTCATGCGCGAGATCGAGGGCGCGCTTGATCCAGTAGTCCGGCTTCCTGGACTCGGTGCCGGAGTACGCCCACGTCTCCAGGTCGAAGAGCGCCTTGTCCATCTTCAGCTTCGAGAACATGCCGTCGTCTATCGCGGCCTTCAGCCGGGAGTAGTTCTCGAACACCAGCGTCCGGTTCGTCGCGGAGCTGCACTGCGTGTCGTCGCTCAACCCGTATACGTGCGTGCCCCACCTGCCGCACAACCGCCATGTGAACGAGGGCAGCGTGATGCGCTGCGTCGCCGGGCACGGCTTCGCTCCTTGTGAGCACGCTTGCAGGCCGATCGACGGGTAAAAGACGCGCTTCCCGTCTACGACGGAGGAAGGGTCCCAGGAGAGATAGTCCTGGCCCTTCACCATCCACGACGGCGCCGGGACCCCGCTGGCCCCAGCGGCCGGCGGATGCGCCGTTAACGCGGTGGCCGCCACCGAAGCCGTGACGGCCAGCCCCAGGATTGCCGATGCCACAGCAGCCGCAGGATGACGGGGCATGGGACACTCCGCTCGGATTCGAGAGGGTTTGCCAGGGTCCGGATCCTACACCTGCGCGGCCGCTCCGGCCGCGGTCCGCCGCCGCCTGGCGATAGCTCGCCGACGCCGCCAACGCTAGATCAGGTGCTTGCGGACCCAGTTGGTGATGATCTCGATCACGAGCACGACCGAGAACGTGAGGATGATGACGGCGCCCGTGGTCCGGTAAGCGAGTATCTGCACGCTCTCGAACAAGATGAAGCCAAGGCCGCCGGCGCCCACGAGTCCCAGGATCGTCGAGGACCGGAAGTTAACGTCCAGCATGTACAGCCCGTTGCCGACCAGGGCGGGCGCTGCGGGCAGCACGACCGACGTGGCGGTCTCCTGGAATCTGCTCGCGCCGGCCGAGAGCACGGCTTCGCGCGGCATCGGCGGCACTTCCTCGATCCCGTCGGCTACGAGCTTGGACATGAACCCGACGGTGCCGACGATCAGGGCGAACGCGCCGGCCACCAGGCCGAGGCCGACGGCCACCACGAAGACGATCGCCAGGATCAGCTCGGGCACCGCGCGGACTATCACGAGGAACCCGCGGGTACATCGGTAGACCCACTTATCGGCCACGTTCCTGGCGGCCAGCAGCCCGATCGGCACGGCGAGCACGAAACCGACGGTGGTCGCCACCATCGCCACGCTCGCCGACTGGATCGTGCCGGAGATCAGGTTGGCGCGATCGGTGGTGAAGTCGGGCGGGAAATAGAGCGTGACCGTGTCCCAGATCTGCCGCAGCGAGGTGATCGCCTGCAGCGGGTTGATCTTGGCTACGACCAGCGACACAACCACGATCGCGAGCGCGCCGCCGGCGAAGGAGAAGCGCTGCACTCGCTGGCGAGTCCACGGTGGGCGGACTCGCTCCCGGTTGAACGCCGGGGCCGCCTGCTCGGCGCGCGGCCCGAAAATCCGGCGGACGATACGGTCGCCCCTGGTGGGCCGCCGGGGCAGTCCGACTACGGCTGAAGTGATGGGCGCGTCGGAGCCGATCAGCGACCGGCGGATGATGGCCGAGATGACCTCCATGATGACGATCAGCGCGAAGATCACGATTACGATGCCAATGGACTCCTGGAACTGCAGGGTGTCCATGTACTGGTTCAGCTCGAAGCCGATCCCGCCCGCGCCGACCCAGCCGAGGATGACCGAGCTGCGGAGGTTGATGTCCAGCCGGTACAGCGTGATGGACGAGAACGAGGGCATCACCTGAGGCACCACGCTCGTGGCTATGTTCTGCATCCGGCCGGCCCCGGTCGCGGTCACTGCCTCCCTCGGCTCGCGCGGCACCTGCTCGATCTGCTCGGCGTACAGCTTGCCCAGCATGCCCACCGAGTGGAATCCGAGCGCGAGCACGCCGGGCAGCACGCCGATGCCGATGGCTTCGACGAAGACGATGGCGAAGACCAGGTCCGGGACCGAGCGGCACACCACGATGAGCGAACGGGCGATCCAGCGCGCGATCGGGTGCACGGTCGTGTTGCGCGCCGCCATGAAGCCGACTGGTAGCGCC
>JASHUE010000640.1:0-4443 GCA_030040195.1 Streptosporangiaceae bacterium
GGGGCACCCATGACGATGTTCTCCCGCGCGCGGGGCGCCGCCGAGGTTGCCGGGCCGCCCGGTGCTGCCGAGGCGGCTCCGGCCGGCGGTGCCGTCCGGTCACGGACCCGCGTGCACGTGAGCCCGCTCGGCATGATTGGCCTGACTATCATCATCCTGGCCTGCCTGTTCTGCTTCGTCGGTCCGCTGCTCTATCACACCAACCAGGTAGCGTCCAACCTCGCCGCGGCCAACCTGCCGCCGGGCAAGGGCCGTCCGCTCGGCACCGACGACAACGGGTTCGACATCCTCGGCCGGCTGATGGTCGGCGGCCAGAGCTCGCTGGAGATCGGCGCGGCGGTCGCCGTCATCGCCACCAGCACCGGCGTGATCTGGGGCGCGATCGCGGGGTTCTGCGGCGGCTTCATCGACGCCGCGATGATGCGGATCGTCGACGTGATCCTGGCGATCCCGGCGCTGTTCCTGCTGCTGATCCTCGCGACCAGCTCGTCGCCGACCACCCTGGAATTGATCCTGGTGCTGTCGTTCCTGGCCTGGCAGGTCCCGTCGCGGCTGGTGCGGGGCGAGAGCCTGTCGCTACGGACCCGCGAGTTCGTGCAGGCCGTGCAGGTCATGGGCGGCGGCTCGGCGCGCTCGGTAATCCGGCACATCATCCCGAACACCGTGTCCACCATCGTCGTCAACGCGACATTCCAGGTCGCGGACGCGATCCTGATCCTGGCCGTGCTCAGCTACCTCGGATTCGGTCTGGCGCCGCCCGCGGCCACCTGGGGCGGGATGCTGTCGAACGGCTCCAGCTACATCTTCGCCGGGTACTGGTGGCAGATCTACCCGGTCGGCGTCCTCATCGTCATCGTCGTCGTGGCGTTCAACTTCCTCGGTGACGCACTCCGCGACCTGCTCGACGTCCGGCTCCGGTAGGTGGTCACGATGAATGGCGGGATGCAGTGAGCGTGCTGGAGGTCAGAGGGCTCAGCGCTGAGATCCGGCTGCGCGACGCCACGGTGCACGCGGTCGACCATGTCAGCCTCACCGTCAACGAGGGCGAGACGCTCGGGCTGGTGGGCGAGTCCGGCTGCGGCAAGACGATGCTGGGCAACTCGATCATCCGGCTGCTGCCGCCGGGCGGGCGTATCGTCGGGGGCGAGGTGCTGCTGGCAGGCCGCGACCTGGTCCACCTGTCGGCCTCGGAGATGCGCAAGGTGCGCGGCGGCGAGATCGGGATGGTCTTCCAGGATCCGATGACCTCCCTCGACCCCACGATGCCGATCGGCCGTCAGATAGCCGAGAGCGTGCAGCAGCACAGGGACATGGGCCGCAAGGCGGCGCTCGAGCGGGCCACCGAGGTACTGGCGCTGGTGGGAATGCCGCGCCCGAGCGAGCGGCTCGACGATTACCCGCACCAGCTGTCGGGCGGACTGCGCCAGCGCGTGATGATCGCGATGGCGCTGGCGAACGAGCCGAGGCTGCTGATCGCCGACGAGCCGACCACCGCGCTGGACGTTACCATCCAGGCCCAGATCCTGGATCTCATCGACAGCCTGAAGACCCGGCTGCAGATGGCGGTCATCCTGATCACCCATGACCTGGGCGTCATCGCCGAGCGGGCGGACCGCACGTACGTCATGTACGCCGGCCGCATCGTCGAGCACGCGACTACCGCCCAGCTCTTCGATCAGATGCGCCACCCCTACACCGAGGCCCTGCTCGCGTCGATCCCGAAGCTGGACCAGGACTCCCGCCACCGGCTGTACTCGATCCCCGGCCTGCCGCCCGAGCTGACCCAGCCGTTCACCAGCTGCCGGTTCGCCCCGCGGTGCCGCTACGCGCAGCCCATCTGTCGCGAGCAGGATCCGCAACTCGGCGGGCCCGATCCGGCCCACGAGTTCGCGTGCTTCTTCCCCACCCAGACCAGCGCGGGGGATCTCGAAGCCATCGGCAAGCTCACGGACGCGGCCACGACTGCCGCGGGCGTCGTGATCGACCACGTCCCGGTCGCTCCGGACGGACAGGTCGCCCTCCCGCTGCTCCAGCTCGCCGACGTCAGCAAGGAGTTCCCGGTCACGGCCGGCGTGCTCCAGCGCAAGACCGGATCGGTCAAGGCAGTCACCCAGGTCAGCATCGATATCCGGGTCGGTGAGACGTTCGGCCTGGTCGGCGAGTCCGGCTGCGGCAAGACGACGATCGGCCGGATGATGGTCGCGCTGGAGCAGCCAACCGCCGGGCACGTCGTCTTCGACGGCAGCGACCTGGGTGTCCTTCCCCCCAAGCAGCTCCGCAAGCTCCGCAGCGACCTGCAGCTGGTGTTCCAGGATCCGTACGCTTCGCTCGATCCCCGGATGCACGTTGGCGCGATCCTGCGAGAGCCGCTCGCCATCCAGGCCATCGGCTCACGAGCCGTGCAGCGGCAGCGAGTCGATGAACTCCTGGACGAGGTAGGCCTGAGCCGCAGCGCGGCTCACCGGTTCCCGCACGAGTTCTCCGGCGGTCAGCGCCAGCGCATCGGGCTGGCCAGGGCACTCGCCCTGAGCCCGAAGCTGATCGTCGCGGACGAGCCGGTGTCGGCGCTCGACGTGTCGATCAGGTCACAGATCCTGAACCTGATGAAGCGGCTGCAGGCCGATCACTCGCTGACGTACCTGATCATCTCGCATGACTTGTCGGTAGTTCGGTACATGGCCGACCGCGTCGGAGTCATGTACCTCGGCCGGCTCGTCGAGATCGGCACCGTGCGGGACGTGTACGAGCGCACGGCGCATCCCTACACCTCCGGGCTGCTCGCATCGATTCCGGTGCCGGCCCCCGACCACAAGCGACAGGCCGGCGGCGGCGTCACCGGTGAGCTGCCCTCCGCCCTGGACCCGCCGTCGGGCTGCGTGTTCCGGACCCGCTGCCCCAGGGCTCAGCCGCTTTGCGCCGAGGAGGTCCCGCCCGCGCTCCCGTTCGGCGGCGAGCACCAGGCCGCCTGCCACTTCCCGCTCCAGTCGCCGGTCGCCCCCGCTGCTCCGGCCGACACTGCTCCCGTCAGCTGAGCGCCTGTCGATGCGCGGGTCCGTCAGGGCGGCTGACCGGGCGGCCCGCCGGCTGGCCGCGGCCGGGCCTGTCGCCGGAGCGTTCAGGACCGCCTCCGCCCCGTGACCCAGTCGTAGCGCACATCATCGTCGATGATCGGGCCGCCCGCGCGCGAGCCGACGCCCGCGCCTCCGTCCACGTGGCAGACGGTCCCGGTCACGTAGCTTGCCGCGCTTGAGCACAGCCACAAGACGAGGTTCACGACCTCCTGCGGCCGGCCCGGCCGGGCCAGCGGGAGCGTCGGGATGCGGCGGGACAGGCTCTCGGCCATTACCGGCGGCAGCGGCTTAGGCTGGGTGTCGATCAAGCCTGGGCTGACGCAGTTGACCAGGATCCCGAACGGCGCCAGCTCGATCGCCGCCACCCTGGAGAAGCTCTCGGTCGCCGCGCGGCTACTCGCGTACGCGGCTGCGCCGGCTGAGCCGCGGCTGCTGACGCCGGAGGAGAAGTTGATGATCCGGCCGCCTTCGCCCTGGTCGATCATCGCCTGGCCGGCCCGCTGGGTCATGAGGAACGTGCCGCGGCAGTTCACCGCGTAGACGGTGTCCCACACCTGGACGGTCTCCTCCAGCAGGCTGGTGTGGGGAGCGACCGCCGCGTTGTTCACGCAGATGCTGAGCCGGCCGAAGCGCCTGACCGCCTCGTCGACGATGCGCGCCGCGTCGTCGGGCTGGCTGACGTCGGCGCATACGGGCACGACCGAGTCGGGATACGGCGCGCACGTCTGCGCCAGCCCCTGCTCGTCCCGGTCGGCCGCTACCACCCGACAGCCGCAGTCGGCGAGCGAGCTGACGAGAGCCTGGCCGACTCCCCTGGCCGCGCCGGTGACGACCGCGACCTCGCCGGAGAAGTCATAGGTGACGTTCATGAGGCCTCCTGGCGGAGTAGCGGACGCGGCGTCATGACGCCATGCGGCTCAGGGCGAGGGTCTGGCGACGCTGCGCGAGCAATTGCTTGATGGCGGGCGGCCCGCCCGCGCGGACGGCCAGGTGCACCTTCGTGAGCGCGAGCTGCGCCGCTGCGTCTCCCGCGAAGGCCTGGCAGCACAGCTCGGGCTCAAGGTTGGCGGCAGCCAGTATCGCTCCGGTCGCGCCAAGCGGCCCGGCCAGCGCCAGCAGCGCCGATGAGCCCACGTACGTGAACCCCGGGTAGTTCGCGATCTCGTCGAGTAGCCGGTCGGGGTCGCCCGAGGAGTCCTTCTGGCCCGCCACCGGCAGGCGGGCCAGTTCGCTGACCGGTACGCCGGGCGCGGACAGCCACGGAATGTGGTAGGCGAGCACCGGCCGGCCCGCGGCGGCCGCCGCGATGGCGCTGAAGTAGCCGGCCAGATCCTGGCTGCCCGGCGGCGGCCAGGCGAGGACGGCGTCGGCA